>JAESTF010000274.1 GCA_016763795.1 Flavobacteriales bacterium | reverse complement strand
TTTGGAACTAAATGAAAAGACAAAAACACAACACTGTATATGAAATCATAGCACTCTTCGCGATGCCACGCTTCATATACTAAGCACTGTTAAACAAATAAGCTTCTATTCTTTTAATCATTAAACAAAAAAAGCCCATTCTGAAAATTCAGAATGGGCTTTTTTATAATCTATTAAGAGTTGATTACTTCTTCTCTTCTGTTGTTTCTTCTTCAGTTACTTCTTCAAAATCAACATCAGTCACTTCATCTTCTCCACCTTCAGCATTTGCTTCTGGTTGTGCTCCAGCTTGTTCTTGCTGTGCATACATTTCTTGAGAAGCTGCTTGGAATACTGTATTTAATTTTTCAGTATTCGCTTTCATTCCTTCTAAATCTTTCGCTTCGTACGATTTTTTCAACTCAGCTAACGCTTCTTCAATAGGAGCTTTTTTATCAGCAGGTAATTTATCTCCATACTCTTTTAACTGTTTTTCTGTTTGGAAGATTAAGCTATCTGCCTGATTAACAACATCAGCATTTTCTTTTGCTAATTTATCTGCTTCAGCATTTTCTTCAGCATCTTGTTTCATTTTCGCAATTTCTTCCTCACTTAACCCAGAAGAAGCTTCAATTCTGATGTTTTGCTCTTTTCCTGTTGCTTTATCCTTTGCAGAAATGTTCATAATTCCATTCGCATCAATATCAAAAGTTACTTCAATTTGAGGAACTCCTCTTGGTGCTGGTGGAATATCTGACAGTTGAAATCTACCCAATGACTTATTATCATTTGCCATTGGTCTTTCTCCTTGTAATACATGAATATCAACTGCTGGCTGATTATCTGCTGCTGTAGAGAAAGTTTCTGATTTTTTAGTAGGAATAGTTGTATTTGCTTCTATCAATTTAGTCATTACAGCTCCCATAGTTTCAATTCCTAAAGAAAGCGGTGTAACATCAAGTAACAATACATCTTTTACTTCTCCTGTTAACACTCCACCTTGAATCGCTGCTCCAATAGCAACAACTTCATCAGGATTCACTCCTTTCGATGGTTCTTTCCCGAAAAATTTCTTAACTGCGTCAACTATTGCTGGTATTCTTGTAGAACCACCAACTAATATTACTTCGTCAATATCACTTTTGCTATAACCTGCTGCTTTTAAAGCTGATTCACAAGGCTTAATTGTTCTTTTAATTAAACTATCAGCCATTTGTTCAAAAGATGCTCTAGTCAATGTTCTAACCAGGTGTTTTGGTCCAGAAGCAGTTGCTGTTACATAAGGTAAATTAATTTCTGTAGTAGTTGTACTCGATAATTCAATTTTTGCTTTTTCTGCAGCCTCTTTTAAACGCTGAAGTGCCATTGGATCTTCTCTCAGGTCGATAGACTCATCTTTCTTAAACTCTTCTGCTAACCAATCAATAATAATATGGTCAAAATCATCTCCACCTAAGTGAGTATCTCCATCAGTAGACTTTACTTCAAAAACTCCATCTCCTAATTCTAGTACAGAAACATCATGTGTTCCACCACCACAATCAAAAACTACGATTTTTTGATCTACATCTTTTTTATCTAATCCATAAGCTAACGCTGCTGCTGTTGGTTCGTTAATTATTCTTTTAACGGTTAACCCTGCAATCTCACCAGCTTCTTTTGTTGCTTGTCTTTGTGCATCATTAAAATAAGCAGGAACTGTAATTACAGCTTCACTTACATCCATTCCTAAATAATCTTCAGCAGTCTTCTTCATTTTTTGAAGCACCATTGCTGAAATTTCTTGAGGAGTATATAACCTATCATCAATTTTTACTCTTGGTGTATTGTTATCTCCTTTTACTACTTTGTATGAAGAACGTTTAATTTCTTTAGCTACTTGATCAAACGAATTCCCCATAAATCTTTTTATAGAAGAGATTGTTTTTTCTGGGTTAGTAATTGCCTGACGTTTTGCAGGATCACCAACAGCTCTTTCTCCTCCTTCTATAAATGCTACGATAGAAGGTGTTGTTCTTTTACCTTCTGCATTAGGAATTACAACTGGCTCATTTCCTTCCATTACCGAAACACATGAGTTTGTTGTTCCTAAATCTATTCCTATTATTTTTCCCATGATATATTATTTTAATTATTATCAGTTTTGTTCGGAAAAACAATAGTCAAACAATATGCCATTAGATTTAATGGCTGTTTTAAAGAAAATTTGGCAGAAGACTTATTTAATAAGCATATTCATACTGCCAAAACGATGACAATAAGACAGAAAACTGACATTCAACCTTTCTTACAATTGAACACAAGGGGCTGTTGCTAGAGGTCCTGTACTAAAACAAAAACCTAAATTCATTGATTGTAAAAAAGAAATTGTATTCGCCTGAATATTCCCAATGGTAAGATTATGTGATGAATTCCATAAAACTTTCTCTCTCGATGAAAATACACCAATACCATTATTAATATTAGTATAATTAGGTTTATCTTGATTTACTGATGTAGATGGTGAATTAACCTCTATAAATGTGCTCAACTCTGTACCTGCAATATCAAATGTAATTGAAATTAAAATTAATTCTCTATGTGAAAAATCACTTACCGTTGAAGGAGCGCTAACTGAAGTTCTTATATTTTCAAAAAAAGTTTCTCCTTTTAGAGACCAATCTAAAGGATCACCTCCTATAATTGTTATTGTTTTTTCTTCACCTAAAGGCATCACTATAGTATGAAATGTAGAAGCTTTCCCACTTGCAAGTGTATAGTGCTCTATATAATTAAAGTTTAAAGAAGGCTCTACTCTACCAACATCTGCTCCTGCTTTAACTCCTACACCAACAGATAAAAAAGTTCCTGTACTTATTGATCCATTAAAAAATCTAAATTTTGCAGCAGGACTTGGTGCTGAAATAATTGTATTATGAACAATTTTAGTTTCAGCAATAATTTCTTTATCTAATTCCTTATTGATTATCTTAATTTTATAAGTATTAGATCTATTTATATTGGGTTCTATAAATTTGTATAAAATATTACTACTATTATCAAAAATCCCTGGATCTTTTGGAATTTCATTCTCTGTTCTAATAACCGTTCCTGCACTAGTAGAAAAAGTTTTAACAACGTTACTTCCACTAAATTCTTCTATCACAACCTCTAAATCACTTGCTGCATAATTAAAATTATCAGAATTTGATGCTAAATCAAATGCATTTTCATTTCCTGAAAATGCTTTATTTATTTTAATATAATGAACACTATCTGTAGGGCTAATAAGACCATAAACAACTGTAATATCTTTAAAATCAGCATTTACATCAATATCAGTTTCACAAGAGAAAATACCAACTGACACTAATAATATTAAGGCGTAATAAAACTTATTCATAATAATCTATTTTTTATCTTCTTACAAAAATATCATTTTTAATGATAACCCCGTAGATTTTGTAGTTTTGTATGATATAAAATATACCAATGGTAATTATTGGAATTAAACGGTTATTTAAAATAAACTAAAGGTTCATGTCTATTCATTCAAATAATGTAAAAAGAGTTACAACTCACGTGCTTCAAGAAATGAAGTTAAGAAATGAAAAAATATCTATGCTAACAGGGTATGATTTTTCTATGGCAAAAATTATTGATAGTGCTGGTATCGATATTATTTTAGTTGGTGATTCTGCTTCCAATGTGATGGCAGGTCATGAGACTACTTTACCAATTACGTTAGATCAAATGATTTATCATGCTTCTTCTGTTATTAGAGCAGTAGAACGTGCTTTAGTTGTTGTAGATTTACCTTTCGGTACCTATCAAGGTAATTCTAAAGAAGCATTAGCCTCAGCCATTAAAATAATGAAAGAGTCTGGTGCTCATGCAGTAAAAATGGAAGGTGGAGATGAAATTTTAGAATCGGTTAACCGTATTCTTTCTGCAGGAATTCCTGTAATGGGTCATTTAGGGCTAACTCCACAATCTATTTACAAATTCGGAACTTATGTAGTTAGGGCAAAAGAAGATAAAGAAGCAGAAAAACTAATTGCTGATGCAAAATTATTAGAGAAAGCAGGCTGTTTTGCATTGGTTTTAGAAAAAATACCAGCCCAATTAGCTACTCAGGTTGCTAAAGAAGTGAAAATACCTGTAATTGGTATTGGGGCTGGAAATGGAGTTGATGGACAAGTTTTAGTTGTGCATGATATGTTAGGAATTACACATGATTTTAGTCCAAGATTTTTAAGAAGATACCATAATCTTTATGAAGAAATGAAAGGTGCTTTTGAATCTTATATTAAAGATGTCAAATCACAAGATTTTCCTAATGACAAAGAACAATATTAAGAATTTAACAAAATAAACTAAATAGTGTTTTTTCTAAATCTAGTAATTCACAAATTGAAAATCCGTATATTTCAGTTTATGAAACATTCATATTTAATAAGCTTTTTTGTTTTAACATTTATCTCACTAAATGTTTTTTCTCAAAAATTAAATTATGAAATTTCTGATAATGCCAATAAAATGTTTGAGTTGGGTAACTATCAACGGGCTTTAGAAATTTATAGAAATAAATATAAAAAAGATCTTTCTGACGAAAAAATGAAATATAAATTGGGTGTGTGCTTCGTTTATACTTACCAGTTAGCCGATGCGATTAAATTTCTAGAACCTATTTCAAAAAAATCATCTGCTCCATCAGAAATCTGGTACCACTTAGCACGTGCTTATCACTTATCTAATAGGTATGAAAAAGCCATTTTATTATATGAAAAATACGTTTCCATTAATGGTACTAATACAAGTGACCTAGTTATTAAAGCAAAACGAAACATAGTAATGTGTAACAATGCTAAAATTATTATTAAAAACCTATAAATGTCGTTTTCAAAAATCTTGGCAAACGAGTTAACTCTCCAGGCAGGGAAACGCTCCCGCTAATTACTCCTGATGAAAGTTTACTGTACTATACTACTCGAAGAAAGGGAACCACAGGAATGGTTTATGATTTACAAGGATATTATACTGCTGATATATTTTTAGCAAAATACAAATATGGAAAATGGAGTAAAGCTCGTTCTATGGGGGCTCCTAACTCTTATGGAAACGAGCAAACTGCAGGCATTTCTGAAGATGGAAAAACTATTCTCTACCATGTAAACAACCCACTAAGTAAAAATAATTTACAGATAGCAAAAAAAGGGAGGTCATCTTTTGCTAGACCTAAAAAAATAAAATCTAAAGTAATCAACAATAAATCCATTCAAAACTCTGCCACAATAGCCAATGATGAACGTTTTATGATTTTCTCTAGTGATAAAGAAGAAGGTTTAGGTAAACAAGATTTATATATTTCTAAAAAATTACCTAATGGCGAATGGGCTGAAGCCAAAAATATTGGCGTAAATATAGATACACCTTTTAATGAGGCATACCCGTACTTAACGGATGATGGAAATACTTTATACTTTGCTTCTACAGGTCATAATTCTATGGGTGGTTATGATATTTTTATTTCTAAGTACAATCCAATAAAAAAAGAGTGGTCAAAAGCAAAAAATATGGGTTACCCTATAAATACTCCATACAACAATACCAATATTAGTTTTACTCAAAATAAAAAATATGCATATATCTCTACCTATAGAAAAGATTCTTATGGTGATTTAGATATTTATAAGGTAGATTTTATTGATGCTTCGCCCTCTTATACTACTATTAAAGGTTATGTGTTAGATACTGATTCAAATACATTTAACGTTCCTTTAACCATTGAAATTTTTGAAAAAGGGACGGATGAACTTTATGGAACTTACGAGGTCAGTGCTAATAAAGGAAATTATATAATGATTTTACCTCCAAATAATTACGAAATAAATATTGACATTCCCAATAAGGGGTATTTCAAGAAAAGGTACACTGTTCTCGGGAGAAAAAAATACCGTAAGGAAATAAACCGTAACATTACCGTTTCTTTTGATTTAGCAGGAGATTCTAAATAACAAACATGCCTCAACAGCTTCCTAATATTGAAATTCTATTTGAAGACAATCACCTTATCGTTGTAAATAAAAAATCAGGCGATATTGTGCAAGGTGATAAAACTGGTGACAAACCTCTACTCGACATTGTAAAAGATTATATTAAAATAAAGGACAATAAGCCCGGAGACGTTTTTTTAGGAAGTCCGCATAGGATTGATAGACCAACAAGTGGCATTATCGTTTTTACAAAAACGACCAAAGCCTTAGTACGTATGAATAAAATGTTTCATGATAAAGAGATACAGAAAACATATTGGGCAATTGTAAAAAATAAGCCGAAAAAAACATCAGATACTATTGTTCATTACTTAAAAAAGAACCATCAAAAAAATAAATCTATGGCTTATAGTCATGAATATAAAGATGCC
>JAESTF010000273.1 GCA_016763795.1 Flavobacteriales bacterium | reverse complement strand
TTGTACTGAAATGTTTTCATCTTTTCTATTGTAAGTTCCCATAGGGATAAATAAAAACCCTTTAGGATCAGGCTGATACCATTGCTCTCGTCCCTGAACTCCAACAAGCTTTTTACCTCTACTTTTCTTCTGTTTCTTAACTTTCCCAAACATTTTTTTCATACGTTTTAGATGTACTTTCCATTCGTCATCATTTAAATTCGGAAAACGATAAGTTTCCACTGTCTCAGGAATGCTTTCATCAAGTACATCGTTTTCAGTTAAAAACCACGTTTTATCTATGATTTTTGATTTTCTTTTTTTGATTTTTATTTTATTCGTGTCATTTTCCAATAATTGCGGACTTAAAGCTGCTACTTTTTCAAAATACTCAGTTATTACTTTTTCGTGTTCTTTAACAATTAAAGCAGAATCTGTTATACTGATTTTAGTTGTTTCAACAATCTTATTTTCTTCTATTATTGGTTCAGATGCATTGTTGTAGAACATTATCGTTCCTACTGCAACTGCACATATTGTAGTTATCATAATTATTATTTTTGAGTTAATAATATGAGTAAGCTTCCCTCCTTTTGTCATGTTTCCAATTCCAACATTAGAATTTAAAAATTGAGCTTTTGTATCCTCAAAAGAAGTTTTTGAAGGTTCATTTTTGACTTGATTAAATAAATCATCTAAGCGTTTGTTTTTATTTTGTTCCATTTTGCACCTCCATTTCTTTATTTGTTGAATCAAAAGTTAAAATTTCCGTCAATTTTTCTCGACCTCTTTTTAGTCGTTGCTTTACCGCAGATTCAGAAATATTTTGAATTATCATAATTTCTTTAATCGGAAAACCAGAAATTTCGAACAGAATAATACATTCTCGTTGTTGTTCAGGTAACATCGCTAAAGCTTTGTGTAACAGGTATATTTCTGCATCTCTTTCGGTAGCAGAATTTACATCTAAAACATCAAAACCTTGTTGTTGAGGGTAGGCTTCCTCTTTCTTTTTTTTGTGATGATTAGCCAATATTCGAACACTAATTCCTATAATAAATGATAAAAAAGCTTTTTCTGATTTTAAAGTAGCTAGCTTTTCAAAAGCAACGAGCAAAGTATCATTCATCAAATCCTGATACTCCATGTTTCCAAATACTCTCGCTCTGCAGAAACGTTCGAACCTATCATGAACCGGCTCGTAGAGTGTTAGAAATTTTTGTTGCTGTTTATTACCTTTTCTCATTAATGCAAAAATATGCGTTCTAAATAGTAAGTGTACCGAAAAGCTAAAAAGTTACATTGTAATACGCTTTTATAAATATTTCTATAAAATGTCATTCCGAAAATTATAAACATTAGTATAATAATTTGAAGTAATCTCTATTTAAATATCAAGTTGCTTCACTCATCGCAATGATTCTTATTTCTGGTTTTTCATTGATAATAAAAAGAAACCTGTAAAATATTTTGTAGCAATCTTCTGTTGCTCAAAATTTAAATAATTATTATCCAATACTAAAATAGATAAAGGAGGTTTAATTTTTTTATACGATTTTGGAATAGTAGTTATTTGATTGCCATACATTACCAACATCCGTAATTTTGTTTCAAGTATTTCGTTTGGCAAATCCTTAAACTCATTCCCTCCTAAATACAACACACAAAGCTTATCGCAATTTTCAATTTCCTTTGGAAGATTTTTTAAGCTATTATTTCCTAAATATAATTCTCTTATTTGCGTTAACTCGCCAACAGAAACTGGTAACTCTTTAATATTATTATGATCTAACCATAAAAATTTCAGCTCATCAATTTTTGCTAACCTACTATAAGTTAAACTGCTATTGATATTATTATCAGATAATCGTATGTTTTTTAATTGAACTAATCCGCTAACACTTTCAGGAATTTCAACAATGTTATTGTGAGATAGATTTAAAGCCGTTAAATAAGTTAAACTACTTAATTGCTTTAAAGCCTTATCTAAATTAAGAGTTGGATTATATGATAATGATAAATTTTGGAGCAAGACAATATGGTTAATATTACTTGGCAACTCTTCTAATCCATTAGAATCTAATTTTAATACCGTTAAATTTGTTAAATTCTTTAGTTGCTCAAAAGCAGCTGTTAAATCTAATTTAGGATTGTTCGAAAGGTTAATAAACCTTAAATTGATATATTGCTCAATATCCTCAGGTAGTTGTTGTAGATTTTCACCACTTAAATCTAACCGAATTACTTTCTCATGCTTTTGCTGACTAGCATCATAAATAACAGTATCACTAAAATAAGTGTGGTTACAGGAAACCGTTATTACCGAGAGTAATATGAATAATAGCTTATTCATTAAAATCTTGATTGTAAAAAGTGTTCAAATCTAACAAAGAATAGAAGCGATTTTTTTTGGTTACAGGCCACGAAAAACGTGGGTAAAGACCAAAATTATCATGTATTCTATTTTGAACAAAAGCTCCTAATTTATAACTATCAACCCCTATCCTACCATCAAAATTAATGTTGTTATTCATACTTTGGTAAACGACAGATGTAAATAGATTTAAATGAAACAAATCATCATAAGGTTTGGTATTGATTAAAACAGCAACTGTTCCATCCTCATCATTATTTCCTCCACGAGGTGCTTGTCCGTAATCTGCTTCAGGTGTAAACATATCCAACCCAAAACCAAAACCGTACAGTTCAATCCCTTTTATAGTGGTGTATGAAAGCATTGCTCTTGCTGTACTTCCCATATCTGTTCCTGATTTAGTAAACGGACGAGCATTTACATCGTTTACCATGTTAAACACTACACTATTTTGTCTTGTACTAAACCTTAAAATAAAACCACCTTGTTTATTCCCAAACTTCTTTAAATCACCAAAAATTTTATTTAAAATCACTACCATTCCTATTCCGTAAAACTTTCCATTTTTCACTTTATAATCATAGAAGGCAGTATGTTTTGTTAAACCAGCATTAGATCCTAATAAGTTATTATTTTGACCATAACCAGCTAATCCAAACAACTCTAAACTACCAGAAGTATTACCTTGGTAGATTCCATACTTCTGTATGAATGGAGAAAAATTAAAATTAATGCCTCCCTCAAAAGAAGTATTTGATTTATAGGTAGTTGTTCCGAATATTGAAAGCCCTAAATTAACTGCTTTTAACTGCGTTCCTAATAAAATATTTATAGTAACCGCGCCATTAATTGTTCCAGAAAAATCACGAGAAAAAGATTTTATAGATAATAATAGACCTATTACTATAATTTTTTTCATCCCTTCCTAATCAAGATAAACTTAAGAACCTTTAAAATTAAAAGAGCTATAAAACCAACAATAAGCCCAACACCAAACTCGCTGACTAGAGAGGGAATACCATGTAATAAATCGTGTAAAAACTCAATGTTATGAATGTAAATTCCTCCAGCAACTAAAAGCATAGCTATTGTTCCAATAACACCTAACGATTTAATTACCCACGGTAAAGATTGCACTAAAAGCCTTCCTATACTTTTTGAAATACTTTTTTCCTTATTACTCAATGCGATTAATTTATACCCAAAATCATCCATACGAACAATAATAGCTACAATCCCATAAACACCTATAGTTGCAACTATTGCGACAAAAGAAACTACCAATATTTGGGTTGTTATTGATTTTTCCACAACTGTTCCTAAGGCTATAATTATAATTTCTACAGAAAGAATAAAATCAGTAATGATTGCTGATTTCACTTTCTTTTTTTCTTCAATTAGAAGCTCTTCTTTTGTATAGGACGAGATTTCATTCGTTTCCTTAGAGTGTTTATGTGGAAAAAAGAATTCATATATTTTTTCAGCACCTTCATAAGCTAAATAAATCCCTCCTAGTAACAACATTACAATAACAGCTTCAGGTAAGAAAGCACTCAATAAAAATGCTATGGGTAAAATAATGAGCTTATTTAGAAATGACCCTTTTGTTATTGCCCATAATACTGGTAATTCTCTTGAAGACAGAAATCCAGATGCTTTTTCTGCATTTACAGCTAAATCATCCCCTAAAATTCCTGCAGTTTTTTTTGTAGCAATTTTACCCATTACAGCCACATCATCCATTAACACTGCAATATCGTCTAATAAAGCAAAAAAACCTGAAGCCATAATTTAATCTATTTCCTGTAAAAATACTTAAAGTTCTTTTTGATAAATTTTAGCAACACATCCCGTTTTCAACAACTTCGAAAGCCCTTCATGAACATAATCAACATCATGTTCTGCAATTTTATGATACCCAATTCTAGTATACCAATTATGTAAAAACACTTTATCTGAATGCAAAAACTCTGTTGGCACTAACAATTCTAATTGCATTGTTACTGCACCACTTTTCTTAGCTTCTTGTTCTGCAAAATTAACCAGTAAAGACCCTACTCCTTTCCCTTTAAATTTAGGATTAGCTACTAACATTTTAAACTTAAATAGTTTCTTGTTCATTGGTTCTAAATGAATACAACCACAAATAGAATTACCAGTAATAGCCAACAATAATTCTTTTTTCTTTATAATCTCTAATAATCTAGGCTTAGTAACCCTTTCGTGCTCATCTTTCCACATATCACCTTCAGATTCTTGATAAACCTGATTTATCATAGAAATAAGAAAGCCAACCTGATTTTCATCAAGTTGGCTTACAGTAATTGTCTTTATGTTTTTCAACCTATTTTATTTTCCTCATTCTTAAACTTACAGGAGTAACTTCTAAGTACTCATCTGCCTGAATGTACTCCATTGCTTCCTCTAAAGAGAAATTAACCTTAGGAGCAATCTTCATTGCTTCATCAGTACCTGATTTACGCATGTTAGTCAATTGCTTTCCCTTCACTAAGTTAATCTCTAAATCATTATCTCTTGAGTGCTCTCCAATAACCTGTCCTATATAAATAACAGCTCCTGGATCAACAAAAAATCTACCTCTATCTTGTAATTTATTTAAAGCAAATGGAGTTACTTGTCCTGCTTCCATAGCTATAAAAGAACCTTTGTTTCTTTCAGGAATTTCTCCTTTATAAACTCCGTACTCTCTAAAACGGTGACTCATAACAGCGTTTCCTGCAGTAGCAGTTAACATGTTATTTCTTAATCCGATTAATCCACGAGAGGGAACATCAAATTCTAAATGTTGTAAATCACCT
>JAESTF010000272.1 GCA_016763795.1 Flavobacteriales bacterium | reverse complement strand
TAAAACACCTAATGGGATCAAGTTTAATATTTTAGGAATAGCGATGATGCTTATTAGCAACAATACGCCATGAATAATGGTAGATGCCTTTGTTTTTCCCCCAGATTGTTGATTGGCAGAACTCCTAACAATTACTTGAGTTACAGGCAAGCCTCCAATAAAACCAGCAATTATATTTCCTATTCCTTGAGCTTTTAACTCTTTGTTGGTTGGCGTAATTCTTTTGAGGGTGTCTTGTTTATCCGAAGCTTCTACACAAAGCAGCGTTTCTAAACTTGCAACTACTGCAATTACAATAGCTGTGGTATAAACATTTGGATTAGAAAGAGCAGTAAAATCAGGAAGTGTAAAGTTGTTGAAAAAACCACCTATACTTTTAGGGATAGGCACACTTACCATATGGTCGGCACTGATTTTAAGACTTGGAATGGATTCAAAAATAAGTCCCATAATTACACCCAAAGCCACTACTACCAGGGGCCCTTGAATGAGTTTTGTAAATGGTAGTTTTTTGAAAAAAGGAGTGTCCCAAAGAATTAATATGAGCAAAGAAATGATAGAAATGATTAAAACACCAGGGCTAATAAAACCTAACATATTTATTAATTCACCAAAAGTATTATGCCCATCAACTTGGTTAAAACCAAAATCTCCCTCAGGGTCTTTATCGTAGCCAAAAGCGTGTGGAATTTGTTTTAAGAAAATAATGATTCCTATACCTGCTAGCATCCCATGTATAACAGAAGAAGGAAAAAAGTAGGCAATTATTCCTGCTTTGGCAAAGCCCATTATTAGTTGAAGAACCCCGGCAAGAATGACTGCTACTAAAAATATTTCGAAGCCACCAAGGTCTGTAATTGCATTAAGAACAATTACTGCTAATCCAGCCGCAGGACCACTAACACCAAGGGGAGAACCACTTAGGACCCCAACAATTATTCCTCCTATTATTCCACTTATTAAACCTGCAAAGAGTGGAGCCCCAGAAGCCATGGCAATGCCTAAACATAGAGGCATTGCAACTAAAAAGACCACAATACTTGCAGGGATATCATCCTTAAAATTTTTAAAAGGACTCATTTTATTATTTAATTTCATAATTATTTATTTTGTTTTTGAATGTTATTTATTAATAACTGCTCAAAACATTATTTTTTTGATTGATTTTCTGAAGATTATTTTATTCAAAAAAGGATATATGAAGAACTGTAAGAATAGTTCTTGCAATAGTTTTTGAAGAAAATAAATGTAGGTACTGCTTAAGGCAGTATTGTATTTCGGAATACGGTTCTTTGAAAAAGGTGCTTAAAGCAAACTATTTAAAAGAAGGAGGTAAACAGAAAGTGATTAAATAAAATCTGGTGGTGGAGTAAGAACCTCTCTGTTGAGGTTTTTGAAAGTATTATTTTTTGTAGGAAACTTAAAAGTGTTTTGTTTTAAAAGGGAAGAGAGAGTGTGCTTGTTAAAGATAAATTCTTCAGTTTCATCAACCTCTTCTCTTCCCTCTTTTTCTTCTGATTCTCGCTCTTCATTTTGAGTTTCTTCATAAAACGCCTAGAAGTAGCTATTATCATCTAGCGCTATAACAGCGTTAAAGACTAATGGAGTTATTAGTATAAATATTAAAAGTATAGATTGGATTCTTATTTTCATTTATGTTAAAAAATTAACAGTGCCATTTCCTACTGAATAAGTTGCTCCAACAATTTCTATTTCTCCATTTCTTTCCATTTCAGCAAGTATTGAGCTATTTTTTCGAATATTTTCAATAGAGTTTTTAACATTTAAAATAGACACCTCTTCTATTTTATTTTCATCCATTTTTGTATTAGAAATATTGATGGATTTTACCGCTGGTTGTATTTTATTTAAAAGAGAGGTGATGTTGCCTAATTCAACATTGTTACAAGCAGCAGTAACAGCTCCACATTTTGTGTGCCCTAAAACCAGGACAAGTTTTGATCCAGCAACTTTACATGAATATTCTAAAGAACCTAAAACATCTTCATTTACTATGTTTCCAGCCACTCGAGTACTAAAGAGGTCTCCTATTCCTTGATCAAAAATTGTTTCTACAGGAACTCTAGAGTCAATACAACTTAAAATAACAGCAAAAGGAGCTTGCCCTTCTGCTGTTATTTCAACTTGTTTATTATATGACCTTGAAAGCATGTTGTTATTAACAAATCGATTGTTACCATCTTTCAGTCTAGTAATTGCGTTATCAGGGGTTATGTTAGTTTGTATTTCTTTTGTTAATGTTTCCATTTTACTGATTTTTAATAGTGTTATTTTTTATATTTTCTTTAATCCAAACTAAGCACTCTTTAAAAGTATTAAATATTTGTTCTTTAGGAACTAAGTCTGGAATTATATCAATTTTTTCTAACATGTATTTTGGTTGGGTTAGAACATCTACAAGAAGGATTTTTTTGTCTTGGCTACATAAATCAACAAGAATGTCTTCCATTGCAAATAAGCCAGACAGGTCGATATAAGGAACTTTTCCCATTCGAATAATTACGGTTGTTGCTGTGTTGGGTATTTGCTTTGCTAACTCTTGAAAATCGCTTGTAGAACCAAAAAATAAGGGGCCACTTAAATGTTTGATAAAAACTTCTTCTTTTAGCTTTTTTGGAAAATCAAATTCATCATCCCAGACTTTTTCAGCTGAAAGGGGTTTTACGCTTGATCCTTTAGAAGATAAGTCGCCAATCTTTTTCATAAACATCAAAGAGGCTATAATTAAGCCTATTCCAACAGCATAAACTAAATTCCATACAGAAGAAAGAACTAATACAACTAACATAATTACCACTTCAAAACGAGGCATACTAGGGATTGCTTTCAACCCTTTGTAGTCCATTACACCTATTCCAACAGTAACCAATATTCCGGCTAAAACAGCTGCAGGGATTTGAGATGCTATAGGGCTTATAACCAATACAATTAAAAGAAGTAATACCCCAGAAATCATTCCTGATAAACGTGTTTTCCCTCCTGCATTAATATTTACAACCGTTCTAATTGTTGCTCCTGCACCTGGAAGTCCACCAAAAATTGCAGCGATACTATTACCTATTCCTTGTCCTATTAATTCTTTATTTGAATTATGTTTTGTTTTGGTCATATTATCTGCTACAACAGACGTTAACAAGGTATCAATACTACCTAGCAACGCTAAAGTGATGGCGGTAAATATATATAAGGAAATATTACTTAGATTAAAACCTGTAAATATTCCTAAATTAATTACAGGTAAACCACTTGGGATAGCCTCTATTGGTCTATAATCTAATCCAAAGCCATAAGCAACACCTGATACAATAACTAATGCGACTAATGCACTTGGTATTGTGGTAGTAATTCGTTTAAATCCGTATATAATTATAATGGTACTTAAAGCAAGGCACAGTTCTAACCAATTAATGTTTTTTAAAGCATTTGGCAAAACTTTAATGGTTCCTATTACACCACTAGCCTCTTTTCCTGCTAGAGTTTTAGATTCTTGTAGAATTTGTTCTTGAGTAACATGTTTGGCTTTGTCAATCGTTTCTCTAAAATCTTCTAATACTAAAATATCTTTTCCAACCTCTTCTTTTAATATGTTTTCTAGAATAAGTTCTTCTGCTGCAGGTTTAAATTTATTAACATAATCAACATCTTCTTTAGGGTAATAACCAACACTTGGTAAAATTTGTGTAACTAGAATAATAACACCAATTGCGGTCATAAAACCAGAAACAACAGGGCTTGGAATGTATTTTATATACTTTCCAATACCTAATATCCCTAATCCAATTTGAATTAAACCTGCCAATAAAAAAACAGTTAAAATTAAAGGTAGCGCTTTTGCAATGTCACCATCGTTAACGGCAATTATTCCTGCAATTAAGACCATGCTAACAGCTGTCATTGGAGCTGTTGGTCCAGAAATTTGGGTACTAGTTCCTCCGAAAAGAGCGGCAAAAAAGCTTACAAAAAGAGCTCCGTACAACCCTGCACTTGGCCCGAGACCTGAACTTACTCCAAAAGCTAGAGCCAAAGGAAGAGCAACTATTCCTGCTGTAATACCTCCAAATAGGTCTCCTTTAAAGTGTTTAAAATCAAATAATTTTTTCATGTGTATTTTAATAGTGTTTAAGACGCCTTTAATGCAGAATAAAACAATTATAAATATTAAGGTTGAGTAAATGTTTTCTGAATAGTATTATTAAATACTAAGAAAATGCGAATAATGTAACAATTTTAGGCTAACTCTGGAGGGGGCGTTACTACCTCTCTAATAGTAGAATTGGTAGAAGAGTGATTTTCTAAAAAATGTAAATTTTTAATCTCGGTAACGATGATATTAAAATGATTGTGCATTAAGAATTTATTGATAGTGTCTTCTTTTTCAGCTTCTTGCTCCTCTTCTGAAGGAATTTCGGTTAATTCACAAATAGCCTTAGAATCACTCAATTTAATAATTGAAGTAAGAACGAAAGGCATTATTATGATTAATGCTAAAAAAACAATTTTTTCTTTTTTCACGCGACAAATATACGAAAGCCTATTAAATAAGTTTTTTCCTATTTGAAATTTAACAAATCTTAACAAACTAATCTATACTTAACATTAACTTAATGTGGCTAACAATTAATTAATACAGCCTTAATAGGTCTTTAACGACAATGCTTTGTTCGTAATTTACTTTTGCTCTAAACAAATTAATAAACGATAAAAATGAAAAAGACAACAAAAATATTTTTAGGCGCAGCTGTAATTTTTGGCTTGGCTTCTTGTGGAGGAAACACAGAAAATACAAGTGAAAACTCTGGAGAACAAAAAATATTAACAGGAAATATTAAAATTGATGGATCGAGTACTGTTTATCCAATTACCGAAGCAATTGCAGAAGAGTTTAGAGCGATTGCTCCAGAAGTAAAAGTGACCGTTGGAGTTTCAGGAACTGGAGGTGGGTTTAAGAAATTCGCTAGAAATGAAACTGCAATTAGTGATGCGTCAAGGCCAATTAAAGATAAAGAAAAAGTAGCGTGTGAAGAAAATGGAATAGGTTACGTTCAATTAGAAGTTGCTTATGATGGTTTAGCGGTTTTAGTTAATCCGGCAAATGATTGGGTTGACCATTTAACAGTTGAAGAATTAAAAATGATTTGGGAGCCAGCAGCACAAGGTGTTGTTATGAAGTGGAGCCAAATTAGAGATGGTTTTCCCGATGAAGAGATTCATTTATTCGGTCCTGGTGTAGCTTCAGGGACTTACGATTACTTTACTAAAGCAATTTGTGGTGAAGAAGGAGCAAGTAGAGGAGATTATACAGCAAGTGAAGATGATAATGTATTGGTTCAAGGGATTTCTACAGATAAATATGGTTTAGGGTTTTTCGGATTAGCTTATTTTGAAGAAAACAAAGACAAATTAAAATTAGTTGGTGTTGATGGTGGTGAAGGAGTGGTTATTCCAACACAAGCAACTGTTGCTGATGGGACATACCAACCATTATCTCGTCCAATTTTTATTTATGTAAATGATAAAGCAGCAGAAAGAGAAGAGGTTATAGAATTTGTAAACTTCTATTTAGAGTTAGTTCCAGAAATAGCACAAGAGGTTGGATATATTGCTTTACCAGCAACAGAATATGCGAAACAAGTTGAAAAATTTCAAACATTTATTTCAAAAAAGTAATTATTAGGTTTAGGTTAGTTAATTGTCATTCTGAACAAAATTTTATCACTGCTTTAGCAGAGTAATAAATTGATGCGAAGAATCTACTTATTAAATTAAAGTTTAAACAGAAAGATTCATCACTTCGTTTTTCATAAGAAATAAATTTCTTGAAAAACGGTGTTCAGAATGACAGTTTTTTTAAGATGAAATTTAGCGAAAAAATAATAGTAACATTGTTGAAGTTTGCAGCTTCAATAACCATTTTAACTACCATTGGTATTATTATGGTATTATTGTTTGAAACCATTAATTTTTTTAAAGAGGTTTCTTTTTGGGATTTTATTACCGATAAAGAATGGACCCCACTATTTGCACAAAAACATTTTGGTATTCTTCCGTTAGTTACTGGGACATTATTAACCACTTTTATTGCGATAGCTGTTGCGTTACCTGTAGGTTTAACCATTGCTATTTATTTAAATATGTATGCTCCTAAGGGATTTAGAAAAATTTTTAAACCTTTATTGGAAGTGTTGGCAGCAGTACCAACAGTTGTGTACGGTTTTTTTGCACTAACTGTAGTTACGCCTTTTCTACAATCTATTTATCCTGATTTAGCTGGATTTAATGCATTGTCTGCCGGAATTGTTATGGGAATTATGATTATCCCTTTTGTGTCTTCATTAAGTGAAGATGCACTTTATGCAGTTCCTAAAACATTAAAAGAGGCAGCATTTGGAATGGGATCTACTCGTTTTCAAACATCATTTAAGGTAATGGTTCCTGCCGCCTCTTCAGGTATTATGGTTTCTATTATTTTGGCAATATCACGAGCAATTGGCGAAACAATGATTGTGGCAATTGCGGCAGGACAACAGCCTCGTTTTGGCTTTGATCCAACGGTGCCAATCGAAACAATTACCGCTTATATTGTTCAGGTGAGCATGGGAGATGTTCCTCACGGATCATTAGAATACAGAACTATTTTTGCTGCGGGAATTACCCTTTTTGTTTTCACATTTGTGTTGAATTCTGTTAGTTTTTGGATTAAGAAAAGATATCAAGAGAAATATGACTAACGCTCAAAAAAATAGAATTATTGATAAATCATTTCAAGTATTTGGAATCGTTTGTACTTTTTTTGGTTTAGCCATTTTAGCGATACTGTTGTACAATATTGTAATTCAAGGTGCTGCAAGAATTGATTGGGACTTTTTGAAAGATCTTCCATCAAGAAGACCACAAAAAGCAGGGATTTATACTGCAGTTATGGGTACAATTTGGATTTTGGTATTAACCACAATGATTGCTTTTCCGATAGGTGTTGGAGCGGGAATTTATTTAGAAGAATATGCGAAGAAAACAAAACTAGCCTCATTATTAGAAATTAATATTGCAAACCTTGCAGGTGTTCCCTCTATTATTTATGGGTTGCTAGGGTTAGAAATTTTTGTAAGAATTTTTGGTTTAGGAGGTAGTGTTTTAGCAGGAAGTTTAACTCTTTCATTACTAATCCTTCCTATTATAATTGTTGCAACACGAGAAGCATTAAAAGCTGTTCCGAGTTCTATTAAAGATGCGTCAATGGCTTTAGGAGCTTCAAAATGGCAAACCATCTGGAATCAAACATTACCAGCATCAATTGGAGGAGTGTTAACAGGTGTTATTTTAGCAATATCAAGAGCAATAGGAGAGACTGCTCCATTAATTGTTGTAGGGGCTTTGGCTTATGTTCCTTTTGCTCCAAGTTCTCCAATGGACGAATTTACAGTAATGCCTATTCAAATTTTCAATTGGGTATCACGACCACAACATGGCTTTGCGGTGAACGCCTCTGCGGCAATTATTGTATTGTTATTAATTACGTTTATGATGAACGGAATAGCTGTTTATTTCAGAAATAAATGGCAGAAAAAAATTAAATGGTAGAAACTATGACAATAAAAGAACCAATGGATGCTCTTGTGGATAACCTTCAAGTTGAACCACCCAAGAAAACCTTAATAGAGGCAAGAAATGTAGATGTTTTTTATGGAAATTTTCAAGCATTAAAAAACATTAACATTACAATAGAAGAAAATAGTGTAACTGCTTTTATAGGACCTTCTGGATGCGGAAAATCTACGTTTTTAAGATGTTTTAATCGAATGAATGACTATATCGATGAGTTTTCTATTAAAGGAGAAGTGTTGATTGATAGTAAAAAAATATATTGGAGAAATGTAGCTGTTGAGGAATTAAGAAAAGAAGTAGGAATGGTTTTTCAGAAACCAAACCCGTTTCCAAAATCAATTTTTGATAATGTAGCTTACGGTTTAAAAATACAAGGAATTAAAGACAAAACATTTTTAGAGGAACGAGTAGTAAAATCATTAAAAGATGTTGCGCTGTGGGATGAAGTAAAAGATGAATTAAAAAAATCTGCTTTAGCATTATCTGGAGGACAACAACAACGTTTGTGTATTGCAAGAACATTGGCTGTTAAACCTAAAATTATTTTAATGGACGAGCCTACATCGGCATTAGACCCTATTTCTACAGCAAAAATTGAAGAACTAATGTTTGAGTTAAAGAAAGAATATACCATTGTAATTGTTACACATAATATGCAGCAAGCGGGTAGAATTAGCGATAAAACAGCATTCTTTTATATGGGGGATTTAGTGGAATATGGAGAAACGAAACAAATTTTTACGAACCCTAAAAAAGAAAGAACGCAAAACTACATAACAGGAAGGTTTGGGTAAGGAAACTGTCATCTCGAGTGTTTTGAGGAACGAAAAATGTATCGAGAGAAAAGTTTTCTTTAAATTATTTGGGTCTCGATAGACTCCAAAAAAAAGGAGCACTCGAACGGGCAATGATTAATTATTTACAAAACAAGTAACTAAAAAATGACACACTTAGATTCAGAATTAGATCAAATAAAACAACAAGTTATCGAAATGATGGACTTGGTAAAAAATCAATTATCTAAAGGAAAAGAAGCGGTTTTAACGTTTGATAAAGATTTGGTCCATGAAATAAACGCGAACGAAAACCGTGTTAACGCGATGGAGTTAAATATTGATAGAGATGTTGAAAATATTTTAGCATTGTATAGTCCTGTTGCTGTTGATTTGCGTTTTGTGATGGCTTCGTTTAAAATTAGTGCAGATTTAGAAAGGTTGGGGGACAATGCTGTGGGAATTGCAAAGTATATTCATAATGTTGATGCTCAGTTAGCTCAAAAAAATTTGGATAAAATACGTTTTACAGAAATGTACGAAAATGCTTTAGCAATGTTAGATGATGTTGTCGAAGCTTTTGAAAAAGAAGATACTAAATTGGCAAGAAAAGTATTTATTAAAGATGTTGTTTTAAATGAGATAAATAGCAATGCAGCAAATGTTGCCATTGAGTTAATTAAAGAAAATCCGGAGAAAATTCATAACTATTTGTATTTGCTTTCTATCATTCGAAAACTAGAGCGTGTTGGCGATTTAACAAAGAATATAGCTGAAGAACTTATTTTTTATAGTGAAGCGAAAGTTTTAAAACATAAAAAGAAAAAGTAAACACCTCCCTACCTCCTTTGTTTATCAGAGAAGTTAATAACTTAACATTAACTTAACATAGAAATTTTGCCTTAATTTCTTCGACTACTTTAGTTTTACAACTCTTAATATTTACTTAACAATAAATTAATATGGAGTTTGGTTTTGTTGATGCATTAAAATTAATTGGAGCACTTGGCTTTTTCATCTTTGGGATGAAAATAATGAGTGAAGGGATTCAAAAAGCTGCAGGAAGTGGTTTAAGAAGAATTTTAAGTATGATGACTAGAAACCGTTATATGGGAGTGTTAACCGGATTTTTAGTTACTTGTTTAGTGCAATCATCATCAGCAAGTACCGTAATGGCGGTAAGCTTTGTAAATGCAGGATTACTTTCATTGGTAGAGTCTGCAGGAATAATGTTAGGGGCAAATATCGGGACAACTATTACCGGTTGGTTGGTTGCTGTTTTAGGCTTTAAAGTAAGTATGGCAGCAATGTCTCTGCCTCTTTTAGCGTTTGGAGTGCCAATGTTGTTTTTCAAAAAAGAAAAAATAAAATACATTGGAGAATTTATTGTTGGTTTTGCTATTTTATTTTGGGGTTTATCTGAATTAAAGCACGCAGTTCCAGATGTAAAAAACAATCCAGAGATATTAAATTTCTTAGGCCAATATGCGGATATGGGCTTGTTGAGTAACCTGTTCTTTATCCTTGTCGGAACAATTTTAACGATTGTGGTACAATCGTCAAGTGCATCTATGGCATTAACACAAACCTTATGTTTTAGCGGAATTATTCCTTTTGAAGTGGCTGCAGCAATGATTTTAGGAGAAAATATAGGGACAACAATTACTGCGGAACTAGCTTCTTTACCAGCGAATGTCCATGCAAAACGAGCGGCACGAATCCACTCTATGTTTAATGTTATTGGAGTTACCTGGATGGTATTATTGATTTCGTTTACACCTGTTTTACATGTAGTTAGTTGGGTTGCAACAGACATTCTTCATGTTGCCGATCCATATACAGCAGAAGGTGCACCAATGGGGCTAGCAATTTTCCATACAGGGTTCAACTTTTTAAATGTGTTCATTATGATCTGGTTTGTCCCTGTGTTGGTTAAAGTAGCTATAAGGCTGGTTAAATCTAAAGGAGAAATGGATGAAGAATATCATTTAGAATATATTAGTGCTGGTATTATGGCAACTCCTGATATGTCGATTTTAGAAGCACAAAAAGAAGTGGCTAAATTTGGAGAGAGAGTATTAAAAATGAATGGGTTTGTTGAAGGGTTAATAACGGAACAAGACAATAAAGTAATTAGCAAAACGTTGGCAAGAATTAAAAAATACGAAGACATTACAGATAGAATTGAAGCAGATGTTGCGAATTATTTAGCGAAGATATCTCAAGGAGAAATGAGTGAATCCTCTTCATTAAAAGTAAGAGGAATGTTAAGTATTGTTGGAGACTTAGAACGAATAGGCGATATTTATTATCAAATGTCTAAAGGGATAGAAAGAAAAATTGAAAAGAAAATTTGGTTTACTCCAGAACAACGTAAAAACATATTAGATATGTTTAGTATGGTAGATGCTTCTTTAAAAACAATGAATACAAACCTTAATTCGAGTTATAGTGCTGTTAGTTTAGATAAAGCAAAAGAAGATGAGTTAGCGTTAAATAAATTTAGAAAAGCAATTAGAAAGGAGCATTTTATTAGTGTAGAAAAAGGAGATTATAACTTTGATAGTGCTACTATTTATTCTGATTTATTTAACTCGTTAGAAAAAGTAGGAGATCATACCATTAATGTTACTGAAGGGATTACAGGAGAACATTAGCAGAAAACTTATAAATAATTAAAAAGGCGAGACTATT
>JAESTF010000271.1 GCA_016763795.1 Flavobacteriales bacterium | reverse complement strand
GCCCTTAATTGTTGGGCTTGGAGGTTCAGAAGGTGGTAATGCTTGGACAAGTGATTACTGGAAAGAAACAAGAGATAAATTTATTAAAAAAGGCTATGCTTTTTTAGCTATTGGTTATTTTGGAGCTAAAGGAACACCAGAACTATTAGAAAAAATTGCAATTGAAGATATTCATGATGCAATTATAGAAGCCACAAAAAACAAAAAAGTAAATAAAAAGAAGATTGCTATAATTGGAGGATCTCGTGGTGCAGACTTAGCATTATTAATAGGTAGTTATTATAAAGATATAGACTGTGTGGTTGGCTTAGTAGCAAGTAATGCTGTTTTTCCAGGTCATACAAATCATTTTACAACATCATCTTGGACTTATAATGGCGAAGAGCTTCCCTTTGTGCCTGTAAGTGAAGAAACAGTTCCTTTTATTATGAAAAAAGATTTGCGTGGTGCTTTTACAACAATGCTAAAAGACACTATTGCTGTAAAAAAAGCGATTATTAAAGTTGAAAAGATAAATGGACCAATTCTTCTGATTTCGGCTACTGAAGACGAAATCGCACCAACTGAACCAATGTCAAACGATATAATAAGTAGATTAGAGAAGTATAACTTTAAATATCATAAAGAACATATTGCAATTGAAGGTAATCATGCAGAGCCTCTAAAACATTTTGACTTAGTATTTAATTTTATTGAAAAACATCTACCGACAGAAGAATAGCCAGTGGCTAACAAAGAACTACGCTAAACCCAATGGTCTGTGTGTATTAATTTAATAACATATTTTTTTTAAACCCTCTATTCAATAACTTAATAATTAAAACCAGACCTTATGATATTACAAATTATCAAACTGAAATCTAACCTTCCAGAAGAAGAACTATTAATCAAGGCAAAGGAACGAGAATCCCAATTTAAAGATATTCCAGGGCTTTTGCAGAAATACTATGTAAAAACTGGTCAGTCTGGTCAATATGGAGGAATCTACATTTGAGAATCTCAAGACTCCCTTAATGCTTATCGAGAATCTGATTTAGCAAAAAGCATTCCTGAAGCTTATGAAATTATTGAAGCACCAAGTATTGAAATGATGGATATCCTTTTTCAATTAAGAAATTAATAAATTATTGTGTACATCTGAACATTCTAATAAATTTCTAAACGAAATCGGAATTGCAGATAATATACAGCGTGTAATGATAGCCAACAGACTTGGACAACGGTTCAACAAACAGGAAATGATAATATTAGTCGGGAGTTTAGACCGAGAAGAGCTTGCAAAAGAACGTTTCGAAGTCGTTAAAAAATTGGGAAACGGATAAAAAAGTACCGTACCTAACAAGGTGTATAAAACATAGCTATTAAGTGCTAAATTCAAAGTTCTCTCCATTTTACAACATCCGCAAAATTTACAATTTTTCGTGTTAATTATTTAAAGAAAAATTGTAAATTTCGATAATTACTAAACTGAATATTAAGTGTTTAAATCCCTTGCTATTCTTACACAAACCGTTATACCAAACGATACAGTTTTCCTGGAAGTGATTTTACAACACCATCAAACTCCAAGTTTAATAACATAGATGCCGTTTTGCTCATTGGTATTTTCGCTTGTAAAGAAAGCTCATCAATTCCTATTTTATCCTGTTTCGCCAAAATTGTAGTAAGTATTTTTTGCTCTGAAGTCAACTCAATAAAAAGTTGTGTTTGAGTTTGTTTCGTTTTCTTTTTGGTTTCCCAACCCATTACATATTCAATATCTTTTACCGATTGTATTAATGCAGCTTTATGATTTTTAATCAAATTGTTACACCCTTCTGACTGACTATCATTTAATCTTCCTGGCAATGCAAAAACATCTCTATTGTAATTATTTGCTATATAGGCTGTAATTAACGAACCGCCTTTTTTACTCGACTCTATTACTATCGTTAAATCAGCCATTCCCGCAACAATTCTGTTCCTTTTCGGGAAGTTTTCCCTATCAGGATTTGTCCCGCTTTTATAATCAGATAATAACCCTCCGTTTTGTAACATTTCTTTGGCAATACCTCTATGTTGTGATGGATAAATCCTATCTAATCCGTGAGCCAAAACGCCAACAGTTGGTATCTCATTTTTTAACGCTGCTTTATGCGAATAAATATCTATTCCGTAAGCTAATCCACTTACCAATAATGGCTTATGAGGTACTAATTCTTCTACAATTTTATTACAAAAATCTTTGCCATAATCCGTTGCTTTTCTAGTACCAACAATACTTATTACTTTTTGGTTATTATAATCTATATTACCTTTTGAATATAATAAAACTGGTCCATCTTCACAGTGCAACAAACGTTTTGGATAGTTATCATTCAGATAAAATAGTGGAACAATTTTGTTTTTTGTAATAAATTCTATTTCTTCTTCAGCAGCAACTAATGCTTCTGTTCTATGGATGATAATCTTTTGAGCGTTAATCGCCCCAATTCCTGGTATTTTTTCTAAAACACTTTTCTTTTCCTTAAAAACTTGTTCTGTACTACCACAATACGCAATTAAATTTTTAGCTGTAATGTCCCCAATATTCGGAATTGAAGTAATGGCAATATGATACAATAATTGTTCGTTCATGGGTTAGTAAAATTAACTATTTTTATGCTTGATAATAACAACAAATGAAAACACTCGGCATCATCCCTTCTCGTTACGCATCAACTCGGTTTCCAGGAAAACCGTTAATTGATATTAATGGGAAAACAATGATTCAGTGTGTTTATGAACAAGCAAAAAAAGCAAGCTCTCTATCTCAGGTTATTGTAGCTACAGATGATAAACGTATTTTTGAACACGTAAACTCTTTTGGCGGAAATGTTATAATGACGGCTAACTCTCACGAAAGTGGAACCGATAGGTGTGCTGAAGTTCTTAAGAAAATAGATGAAAAATTTGATGTTGTTATTAACATACAAGGAGATGAACCCTTTATAAATCCCGAACAGATTAACCAACTATCTGTTTGTTTTGAAGATGATAAAACGGACATTGCAACACTCATCAAAAAGATCAATACAAAAGAAGAACTTTTTAATCCAAATCGACCAAAAGTTGAAATTGATGAAAATGGTTTTGCGAAAATGTTTAGCAGAAATGCTATTCCCAAACTACCAAACACAGAAAAAAAAGATTGGTTAGCAACACATAATTTTTATAAACATATCGGTATTTATGGTTATCGTTCTAATATTTTAAAAAAAATTAGTCAACTACCTCAATCTCCTTTAGAGATTGAAGAACGTTTAGAGCAGCTGCGTTGGTTGGAAAACAATTGTGCTATAAAGGTTGCAATTACAGAATATGAAGCAATTGCAATTGATACGCCAGAAGATTTAAAAAAAATCACTTTTAAATAGTCAACATTTTAAGTATTTTTATACATTCGCAAACCCTAATGAAATTAGAACAATACATATCTGAATTACTATACCAATACGACTGTGTTATTGTTCCTGGTTTAGGAGGTTTTGTTGCCAACTATAAATCAGCAACCATACAACCCATCCAAAACACATTTTCACCTCCTTCAAAAAGTGTTTCTTTTAATAAAAACTTGAGTAATAATGATGGCTTATTAGCAAACCATATTGCACAAAATGATGGTGTTAGTTTTGATATAGCCACAAAAAAAATTGAAGATTATGTTTCAAAAATTAATCGTGATTTAAAACTGAAAAAACGTGTTTTATTACAAAATATTGGCTCTCTTTTTTTAGACTCAGAAAATCGTACTCAATTTGAACCTCAACATACTGTTAACTTTTTATTAGAATCTTATGGTTTATCTGTTTATCAAAAACAACCCATAAAACGAACAACCATTGAAGAAAAAATAACTAAAGAATTTAAAGAGAGAACAACTCCTTTAGTTCTTGTAAAAGGCAAAGAGAATAAATCTAAAAAATGGATGTATGCTGCTGCAGTACTTTTTTTAGCCTTTGGCGCTGGATGGATGACAAGCAACACCAACTTATCGGGAAACCTAAGTTATGCCAGCCTCAACTCTTTTACATCTAATACAAAAACTGTTTACACACCTATAAAAACTCATTTTACATACAAAAATCAAAAAAACATCAATATAAAAGAGCAAATAGCTTTAGCAAATAAAAACGATTTTTATGTTCCTGTTCATTTTGATGAAAACGAAACCACTATAATTGTTCAGCTAAAAGAAAAACCTATTGCTGAAGCTGTTTCTACCTATGTAGCAACAAGCAAAAAAGAATTACACTACCATATTATTGGAGGTTGTTTTTCTGAAAAGAAAAATGCTAAGAAAATGGTAAGGAAACTAAAAAAAGAGGGTTTTAATGCTTTTATTATTGGTAAACGAAAAGGACTATGGGCTGTGAGTTACAATAGTTTTATAACAAGAAAAGAAGCTGTTAATGCTTTAGCTTCTGCTCAAGATAATAACAGTAAAGCATGGGTTTTACATCAATAAATTAACCAAATTCTTTTTCTATTTTATCCGCTAAAAAACTAGAAAGTTTCACATAGGACTCTTGGGTCCACCCAGCAACGTGTGGACTTAAAATTACTTTATCAGAATTAACTAAATAATCAAAATCTTCGGGTAGTTCTTTTGAATTTATTGTTTCAAAAGATTTTGTTTCATATTCTAACACATCTAAACAAGCCCCTAAAACAGTTTTATTTTTTAATCCATTTACTAAATCTGAGACACAAACGTTGTTCCCCCGAGCAGTATTAATAATGTAAATCGTTTTTTTAAATTGTGATAAAAACACAGTATTAACATAATGATGTGTGTCTTCTGAAAGCGGTAAATGAATGCTTAAAACATCTGTCTCATTAAAAATAGTCGTCAAAGAAACCTCCTCAACAAGTTCGTTATTAAAACCTTTTTTGTATTTATCGTAAGCAATTACTTTACATCCAAACCCCGACAGTTTTTTTGCAAAAGCACTACCCACATTTCCATAGCCAATAATTCCAACAGTTTTACCCGCAAGTTCTAATCCTCTATTTCCTTCTCTATCCCAAATACCTTTTCTTACCTCTGTATCACCTTTTTTAAGCTGGTTAAATAACATTAATAACATTCCTATTGCCTGTTCGCCAACCGCATCCATATTCCCCTCCGGAGAATTAAACACTTTTACTCCCTTTTTTTCTGCAGAAGCAACATCAATGTTTTCCAATCCAGCACCAGAACGGGCAATGAACTTTAAGTTTATTGCTTTTTCTAAAAATGATGAATCTATTGGAAGTCGACTTCTGATTACTAAGCCAAAATAGTTGTCAATTATACCTTCTATTTCTTTTTTTGAAGAAATTAAATCCTGTTTACAAACAAAACCTAAACCCGTTAATCGTTCTTCCAAAATAGGGTGAACAGTATCTACAAAAAGTATTTTTTTTAAGTTAGACGGCATACATCAAATAGCCTATATAAAGGTAGAGAAACAGTCCGAAAACATCATTTACTGTTGTGATAAAAGGACCTGTTGCTAAAGCTGGATCTATTTTATATTTATTGAGCATCAACGGAACTAATGTTCCAAAAATTGCTGCAAAAACAATTACAACAATTAACGATGTACTTACAATTATTGTGAGTGTTAAGTCATCGCTAAAAAAGAAATTGTATATAAAAATTAATGCTCCGAGAACTATTCCATTAATCAACCCAACCATTAATTCTTTAAACAACCGCTTCCATAACCCATCTAAACCTAAAGAGTTATTTGCCAGGCCTTGTACTACAATTGCTGAAGACTGCACCCCAACATTTCCTGCCATTGCAGCAATTAACGGAATAAAAAATGCCATTTTGGTGTGCTCTGTTAATTGCCCTTCATAAGCCTGAATAACTTGTGCGCCTAAAATACCCCCGAACAAACCAATTAACAACCATGGCAACCTTGCTCTTGTGTGGCTCCAAGCACTATCAGAAGATTCTACATTTTCGGAAATTCCCGAAGCCATTTGATAATCTTTTTCTGCTTCTTCTCTCATCACATCTACCACATCATCAATCGTAATTCGCCCTAATAACCTTCCTATTTCATCAATAACAGGTATTACAACCAAGTCATACTTATCCATTATTTGAGCTACCTCATCACTTTCAGCATCAACCTGAACCAAAATAACCACCTCATTATATATTTCTTTTACCTTGGTAGCATCTGGAGCTAATAATAATTTTTTTAATGAAATTCTTCCTTGTAAAATATCGTTTTCATCTACCACATAAACGGTGTACATTTTTTCCACCTCTTCTGCTTGAGCTCTAATTTCTTTAATGCACGTTGCAACATCCCAATCAATTTTCACCCTTACGAGTTCTTTCGCCATTAACCCACCCGCAGTATCTTCGTCATAATTTAAAAGATCAATAATGTCTCCTGCCTGTTCAAGATCCTCTATGTGAGCTATTACTTCATCTTGCTTTTCTTCAGAAAGCTCTCCAATAACATCAGCCGCATCATCAGAATCAAGATTTTCAATAATTTTTCCTGCTATTTCTTCTGAAGATATGTTTTCTAAAAACCGCTCTCTAGTATCTTCATCTAATTCAACTAACGCACCTGCAGCAATCTCTTCGGGTAAAAACACATAAAATGCTTTTGCTTCCTTATTAGATTGTTCTTCTAAAATTTCTGCAACATCAACCGCATGAAGCCCTTCTATAAGCTCCATAATTTTAGCCTCAACATTACCTTCTACGGCAGAGTTAAGTTCTTCTAAATATTCTTTGGTTAATTCGAATTGCATTGTTATTCGCTTTTTAGCGATGCAAAGGTATAAAAATATAAGAAATCTATTTTTTGACTTTGTAAATAAAGACTGTGAGTAAATATACTCTCAAAATAAGCCTAACCTATCTTAATTTTTTCTTCAATTTTAGTAGTAGAGTATCCTTCTACAAACTGTATAACCTTAACGGTACCTCCATTATTTTTTACGATATCAGACCCAATAATGTATTTTTTACTCGTTAAGTCTGTACAGGTTGCGTCATAATCTCCACCTTTAATTAGCGCCTCTGGTATGATTTCTGAAATTAAATTAAAAGGTGTATTATCATTAAAAATAACCACACCATCAACAAACGCTAGTGCTGCAATAATTAAAGCTCGAGAATTTTCATCTTGTAAAGGCCTATTATTTCCTTTACCTAATCGTTTTACCGATTCATCTGAATTAATTGCAACAATAAATTTATCACCACAATCTGCCGCTTGTGCTAAATATTCAATATGTCCTCGATGTAAAAGATCAAAAACACCATTCGTAAAAATTATTTTTTGATTTTGAGACTTCCAGCTCTTAACCTCTGTTAACAACTCTTTTTTAGAAAATACTTTATTTAGTATTATTTCTAACTTAGATACCATTTATGTTGTTTGTTTTTTACTAATAAAAGGCAAAACGAAAAGCGAAACAAGGCCCGCAATAATTGTAAATAACGTAAGTGCCGACCAAGCCAACATGCTAAATGATCCTGCATTTTCTATTCCATACAAATCACTTAAAACAGCGGCAACCATAAGAGGATAAAGTCCTAAACCTCCTGGTGAGGCTGAAATTGCAGCAGCCCCAACTACAAACGCTGCAAAAATAGCGTTAATACTTAAATTTGATGATTCAGGCAATGCAAACCCACAAACCCAAATCATCATAACATAACAAGCCCAAATAAACACTGTATGAGCAATATAAGCTATTCGTTGTTTTAGTTTAAAAATGGTTTTAACTCCTTCTAAAATTCCTTTTAATAAGTTTATTACTTTTTCTTTTAAAACGGGCATTTTTAAAATTGTAATAGCCCCTACAATTAAAACCCCAATAGCTGCAAAATAAATCCAAGGAGGTACCCCTTTGCCTTCGCCTGTTGACTCTTTAATTGAATTAAAAGCTTCAATATCCTTTTGTAAATAAATCGTAATAAGTACTGCAATTCCTAGCATTAATAAATCAATAATTCGCTCTACTATAATGGTCCCAAAAACTTTATCAAACTGAGTGTTTTTTTGATATTTAGCATAATATGCGGCTCTGGCAACTTCTCCAGATCTCGGAATAGTTAAGTTAATCACATAACCAATCATAACACTATGGTACATTTTCCAAAAATTTGGTTTATGACCTAAAGGTTCTAGCATGTATTTCCAGCGATAAGCCCTGCTCATATGGCTCAACAACATAATAACCAACCCATAAAATAAATATATATAATCTGCTTTTACAAACGCTTCTTTTAAGCTTTGCAACTCCTCTTCCGACATGCTAGAGATAAAAAACCATGTAAGGTAAGCCCCAATTCCAAGAGGCAGAATAATTTTAAGGATGTTAATTAAGGTTTTTTTCAAAGCAAAAGTAATTGATTGCGAAATTAGTTAATAATTGTCATATTGTCTATCAACCGAACCCCATTCACATTAACAGCAGTAAATGCAATGTATTTATTAGCCCCCCCCCATTCTTGTATTGGTTGTAATGTTATTTCATCTACAATCTCAAAATATTCTGATTCAAAATTTAGATGTTGATTCATTTCTGTCAAAAAATAAGTTTTTAACGCTGGAACCGTAAGGTTTTTATGCTCGCAAACATATTTTAATGTTTTATTTATCACGCCTGCCTCTTCTTTTTCATTTGCGGAGAGCCTTTCGTTTCTGGAACTCATAGCTAAACCATTTTTTTCTCTATAAATAGGACAACCAACAATTTTTACTGAAGAATTTATTTGCTTTGTTAGCGCTTTAATTACAGCTAATTGCTGGTAATCTTTTTTGCCAAAATAAGCATGAGTTGGGTTTAATATTTCAAAAAATCGCTCTATAACAATAGCAACACCATTAAAATGTCCTGGTCTGTGTTCGGCCTCCATTACCTCTGAAAGTATGCCGAAATGAAATTCTCTTTCTACCTTTTTAGGATACATTTCTTCAACACTCGGAATAAAGACGATATCACAATTTACAGCTTCCAATTTTTTAAGGTCAGCCTCTGTATCTCTAGGGTATTTAACTAAGTCTTCTTTTTTATTAAACTGTTTTGGGTTAACAAAAATACTGCAAACCGTTAACTCGTTTTCTTTTTGTGATAACTCAATAAGTGAAATGTGCGCCTGATGTAAGGCACCCATTGTTGCAACAAAACCTAAATTTTTAGATTCTGTTTTTACTAAATATTCTTGTATTTCTTTTACCGTCTTAAAAACCTCCATAGCATATTTTGAGGATTTAATTTTTTGCAAAATAAATGATTTATTTAGAGATATAGTCTGTTAAATACTGTTAATCCAAAATATAAACTTGACAAGCAGCTAAAAATAAAGTACTTTTGCATGTAAATTATAAGGTAGGATTATGAAAAAGAAGAAGATTTTATTTATTTCCCAAGAAATTACACCCTATTTAGAAGAGAATGAATTAGGCCGTTTCGGAAGGTATTTACCGCAAGGAATACAAGAGGATGGTAAAGAAATTAGAACGTTTATGCCAAAATTTGGTTGCATTAACGAAAGAAGAAATCAGTTACACGAAGTAATTCGTTTATCTGGAATGAACTTGATTATCAATGATAACGATCATCCTTTAATTATTAAGGTTGGATCTATACAAGCGGCAAGAATGCAAGTTTACTTTATTGATAGCGAAGATTTCTTTCAAAGAAAAGCTATTTTTCATGATAAAGACTCTGGAAAGTTTTTTAAAGACAATGATGAAAGAGCTATCTTTTTTGTTAGAGGTGTTTTAGAAACAGTAAAAAAATTAGGCTGGGTACCAGATATTATTCATTGTCATGGTTGGATGACGAGTTTAGTTCCTCTTTATATTAAAACTTCTTTTAAAAAGGAACCTATTTTTGAAAACTCAAAAGTGGTTTTTTCATTATACGATAATGAGTTTGATAAACCGCTAAACAAAAATTTTTCTAAAAAAGCAATGATGGATGATATTTCTGACGAAGCCATGGCAGATTATAAAGACTCCTCTTTTGTTGGCTTAAATAAAGCCGCAATGAATGCTGCAGATGCAATTATTATCGCTAGCGAAAGCATTAACCCTGAGTTAGAAAAACACTTTAATGATAGTAACAAACCTAAACTTGGTTTTCAATCTCCAGAAGAATACATCAATGCTTACTCAAAGTTTTACGATGAAGTTTTAGAGGGGGAAGAAGTTTTACAAGATTAAAAAACAATAAGGTTTACCTAAAAAACTATTTATACAGATGAAAGTAACATCTAATTTATTACTACGGAAAGCATTTTTTCTTTCCGTAGCTTTTTTTCTAACCTTTTTGTTTTCATGCAAGAAAAACGGAGAGCTTTCTCCTGATTTTGATAATGGAAATTTATCAGTAAATTTTACTGATACTTTTTCTATCAAAACAAGCTTAGTTCAAGAAGACTCTCTCAGAACCGATTTATCAACATCACACATTTTAGGAATTTATAGAGACCCTATTTTTGGATTAGTATCTTCTTCTATATATTCTCAAGTTATATTAACTGGGGTAAATGTAGATTTTAATGCCCCTGTTTCAAGTTTTGACTCTATTGTTCTTACACTAGATTATCTTGGTTTGTATGGAGATACTCTTTGGCCTATGACAGTGAATGTTTTCGAATTATCTGATGCTTTAGACAAGGGAACTGATAACTATTCTAACACTTATGTTGCCCACAACTCAACACCATTGGGTAGCACGACATTTACCCCAAATCTTTCGGATAGTATCACCACTATTCCTTCAGATACTATTGTGCAAAAAGCTCATTTAAGAATTAGATTGGATGATACTTTTGGTCAAAACATTATGGCTGCAGATGCAAGTGGAACAAATGATTTATCTAACAATAATTCTTTTACCAGTTTTATGAAAGGATTATACATTACTACAAATGATTCTGTTTCCACATCATCATTAAACACAAACGAAGGTTCGCTAATTTATTTTGACATGAATTCCCCTTTAACAACACTAACCGTTTATTATCAAGACTCTCTCTCTTATAATTTTACAATTAATGCGGAGGGCGAAATTTTTTCTCGTTTTGATTTTAATTATACTGGAACCGATATTGAAAAACACTTAACCAACGACATAAGTAGAGATCAAACAGTTACCTACGTTGCAACAATGGGTCGGGTTAAAACAAAAATAAAGCTACCAACGATTAAAGATTTAAATAAAAACGGAGCAGTAACTATCAACAAAGCAGAACTAACTTTTACCGTAAAAAGCGGATCAGACTTAAGCCCTGATGATCTTTTAGAGTCTTTAACTTTAATAGGCATTAATGCTACAGGAGAAGGTGTTTTCTTGCCAGACGCGCTTGAAGGGCTTGATCATTATGGAGGAACTTATGATGAAACGACAAACTCATTTACCTATAACATTACTCGACACATTCATCAATTAGTTTACAATACCCCTATTGATTATGGAATGTATTTAATTGCAAACGGAGCCACAACCATAGCAAACAGAGCTGTTATAAACTCCGAAAACAGTCCAACCTTTGAAATTAAACTAGAAATTACTTACTCTAAAATTTAACTTATGTGTGGAATTGTAGCTTATGTTGGAGATAATGAAGCTTATCCAATCTTAATTAAAGGTTTAAAACGTTTAGAATATAGAGGTTACGATAGTTCTGGGATAGCTTTAATCAACAATAACAACCTTAATCTATATAAAAAACAAGGTAAAGTTATAGAATTAGAAAAATTCACTGAAGGAAAAGACATTGTAAGTACCATTGGTATTGGGCACACTAGGTGGGCGACACATGGCGCTCCAAACGACATAAATGCACACCCTCACTATTCAAAATCAAAAAATTTAGCCATTATCCACAATGGTATTATTGAGAATTATGCTAGTTTAAAAAAAGAATTAATTCAACGTGGTCATGAATTTGAAAGTGATACCGATACAGAGGTTTTAATTCATTTAATTGAAGACATTCAATACGTTGCTAAGGTTGACTTAGTTGAAGCCGTTAGGATTGCGTTAAACGAAGTAATAGGTGCTTATGCTATTGTAATTATATCTAAAGACAATCCTAATGTAATGATCGCTGCAAAAAAAAGTAGCCCATTAGTTATTGGAGTTGGCCATCACGGTGAATATTTTGTTGCTTCTGATGCAACTCCAATTGTAGAATACACAAAAAACGTAGTTTATTTAGACGATGAACAAATTGCTGTTATTGAAAAAGGGAAAGACTTACGATTAATCAATATTAAAAATCAAGAAATTACGCCATATATTCAAGAGCTAGAGATTCAACTAGAAACCATAGAAAAAGGTGGTTACGAGCATTTTATGCTAAAAGAAATTTATGAACAACCAACCTCTATTAAAAATAGTATGAGAGGCAGGTTAGACGTGAATAAGGGAATTGTTTCTTTAGGAGGAATTAGAGATTACGAACAAAAAATAATGAATGCTAACCGCATCATTATTGTAGCTTGTGGAACCTCATGGCATGCAGGTTTAGTTGGAGAGTATTTATTTGAAGATTTAACTCGTATTCCTGTTGAAGTAGAGTATGCTTCAGAATTTAGGTACAGAAACCCTATTATAAACGAAAACGATGTTATTATTGCCATTTCCCAATCTGGAGAAACGGCAGACACCTTGGCAGCTATAAAATTAGCAAAAGAAAAAGGAGCAACAATTATTGGAATTTGTAATGTTGTTGGATCTACTATTTCTAGAGAGACTCATTGTGGTTCTTACACTCATGCTGGACCAGAAATAGGTGTTGCATCAACCAAAGCATTTACTGCTCAAGTAACTGTATTAACATTAATGGCATTATCTATTGGCTATAAAAAAGGAGCTATTTCTGATTCTAAATACAGGTTATTGTTAACAGAATTAGACGCTATTCCAGGAAAGGTTGAACAAATGTTAAAATCCGATATACAAGTAAAATATATATCAGAGATTTTTAAAGATTCTTCTAACTTCTTATATCTAGGTCGAGGTTACAACTTTCCTGTGGCACTAGAAGGTGCTTTAAAGTTGAAAGAAATATCTTACATCCATGCAGAAGGGTATCCTGCTGCCGAAATGAAACACGGTCCGATTGCTTTAATTGATGAAGATATGCCCTTAGTTGTTGTTGCTACAAAACATGGTAATTATGAAAAAGTAGTTAGTAATATTGAAGAGGTAAAAGCTCGAAGCGGTAAAATTATTGCCATTGTCACTGAAGGTGACACAGAGGTAAAGGCAATAGCTGATCATATTATTGAAATTCCAGCCACAGAAGATTGTTTGAGTCCATTGTTAACTTCAATCCCTATGCAGTTATTATCCTACCATATTGCTGTAATGAGAGGTTGTAATGTAGATCAACCAAGAAATTTAGCAAAATCGGTAACTGTAGAGTAAAACTAATTTTTAACCTGATTTAATAGTTTTGAAAAACGGTTTGCATCAATTTCATTTTTAAAATTAAACCAAATATTTTTTTCTTCCCTTAATTCTTCTTTTGTTAATTCATCATGAAAAAGGTTCTCATACTCTATTGTTGTCGTTGTAATTAAAATCATAGATTTTAAATTAACAATAACAGTAAAACCACCATCTTTAGAAGGTATTTCATAAGTATCAGCGACTTCGTTTAACTCTAAAGAAAAAGACTCTTCAATCGTTGAAATTTTGGTTTTGATAATGCTACTTAAATTTAAACTTAAAAAGTTTTGGTTTTGCACTTTAAACATTGCTTCAGCACCTATGTTAGAAGATGCTTTTTCTATTGTTTTTGAAAGAGAATAAAACCTTTCTTCTTCAGTTTGTTTTTGAGCCGTAAGGATAAATGATCCTAAAAAGAAAGAAAGGAAAATTATTATTTTCATTTTACTAAACTAACGTTTTTAATTTATCTGTCTATTATTATTCTTTTGGTAAATACACGCACACCATTATGTTCTATTGAAACAAAATACACTCCAGACGCAATACCCTCTGTTAATATTTTTACTTTTTCTTGGTTTTCTATTGCAATCGATTTCAATTGTTGTCCTAACACATCTGTTATTATCATTTTCCCATCAAAATAGTTATTAGGAATTATTACATTAAAATATTTATTGGCGGGAATTGGATATATCTTAACATAATCTGCAGCATAATAATCATCAATTTTGACAGAAAAAGTTACTAAATCGCAAAATGTATTTGAATTACAACCAAACGTATCCGTAACTGTTAAACAAACTTGGTAATTTCCTATAGAAAATGTGTGAACGGGGTTTTGCGAATTGTCTAACGGAGAACTATCTCCAAAATCCCATGAATAAGAATTTGCATATAAAGAAGAGTCGTAAAACATAAAACTTACACCTCCTTGTGTAAATCCAAAATTAGCAATAGCGGTATCTAAAACAACTACTGAAGATGCATTATTATCAATACAGTTTGTTGTGTAACCATACTGTGTGGCAGTTAAATCAACTGAGTAATTACCCGAAGAGCCATAAGTATGTGTGTAATTTGTATCAAATGGTGCTACAACCGTAAGGTCTCCTAAATTTAAAGAATATGTATTAACAGAAGGATGAAACATTGAGTTATTATGAGGCATTGTTGTATTCGTAAAAAGCACTGAATCTTCTAGGCATACCGTATTTGTATCAAGTGTATAAGATGAGACAAAATTTTCAGTAAAAATTGGAGCCAACATTAAATCCATATCCCAACCTCCAAAATCAAGAAATGCATTATACCAAATGCCTAAATATGTAACGCACGACAAAGTTTCCGAATTCCCATCACTATTTGCACTAGTATTAGTAATATAATAAGGATTCGCAGGGAAAGCGGGATTAATCTCTAATGCGATAGCAAAAGAATCAGTTACTGCAATTGGTGAATTAAACATTAATGTTTGCTCTTTAAAACCGACATCTATCACTTGTACAACAGCAGAATCTATCATTGTTGTTGGATAATTACTAGCATCAATATTATACACTTTTATCGTCATAGTAATGGGAGGTGAATTCCCCACAATACCATCTAAATCTAACAACACATAAGCACTTAACCCAATAATGGTTCCATTACCAGAATAATAATATGCTTGAGAAACCGCACCAAGATAAGTAGAGATATCCATTGTATCAGCCTCTACTAATCCAGTCAATTTTGACTGTGGATAACGAATTGTGTCTGTACAATTAGCCGTTTTATTATTAAAATTTTTATTTAACTCATATGGTTGATCAATCGTAATCATATGAGGCCTAACTACATTTTGAGCTAATATTACGGTTATTCCAATAAAAAACGACAAAATAAAAATGTATGCTTTCTTCATAATATTTAGTTTAATAATTTGGGGAATGAAAGTAATAAAAATATCGTAAAATACCCATAGTACATTATTAAATGATAGTAAATTTGAGGTTATTGAGGTTTCTATCTTTTGTTGTTATTAAAATAAAACACTGATAATCATATGTTTAACAGTTTTTATTACTGAATTAATAATACACTACAAGCTAT
>JAESTF010000270.1 GCA_016763795.1 Flavobacteriales bacterium | reverse complement strand
TCGTCTTGCCATCGCAGAAGGCGCTACCGTCGATTTCGATGTGGTTTCGAATCCGGAATTCTTAAGGGAAGGATTTGCTGTAAATGACTTCATGAAGCCAGATAGAGTTGTAATTGGTTCTAGCTCAGAAAAAGCTAACGAAATCATGGGTAAACTTTACAAGGCCTATGTAAGACAAGGTAATCCAATCGTATTTATGGACGAGCCGTCTGCAGAGCTAACAAAGTATGCAGCAAACTCATTCCTTGCTACTAAAATCTCTTTCATGAACGAAATCGCTCTTTTATGCGAACGTTTTGGAGCAGATGTAGATAGCGTTAGACTTGGTATGGGATCGGATGACAGAATCGGTAAACGTTTCTTATTCCCAGGTATTGGTTATGGAGGAAGTTGTTTCCCTAAAGATGTTCAAGCATTAGCTAAGTCTGGTGAGGAATATGGCTATCATTTTGGAATTTTAGAATCTGTAATGAGTATTAATGAAAAACAAAAAACGATTATCGTTCCAAAAATTAAGGATTACTTTAAAGGGGATTTAAAAGAAAAGAAAATTGCCTTGTGGGGATTAGCTTTTAAACCTGATACGGATGATATTAGAGAAGCACCAGCATTGTATATAATTAATGAGTTGTTGGCTGCTGGAGCAGAAATTACTGCTTTCGATCCTGAGGCAATGAGTAATGTTAAAGAATTATTAGGTGATAAGATAAAGTTTGCTTTGAGTAAAGATGAAGCTGTTAAAAATGCTGACGCATTAGTGATTGCTACAGAATGGCAAATATTTAGATCGCCTGATTTTGCTAAATTAGGATCACAAATGAATCAGAAAGTAATTTTTGATGGAAGAAATTTATATGATTTAGACGAAATGAAAGAGTTTGGATTTTATTACAGTAGTATTGGTAGAGAATTAGTTGATTAAAAAGATATGAAAAGAGTATTAATTACAGGTGCAGCAGGATTTTTAGGTTCTCATCTTTGTGACCGTTTTATCAGAGAAGGTTATTATGTTATTGCGATGGATAACTTAATAACAGGTGATTTAAAAAATATCGAACATCTTTTTGATAATGAAAATTTTGAATTTATTAATCATGATGTTTCGGAACATATAGCCTTAAAAGGAGAGTTAGATTATATTTTACATTTCGCCTCACCAGCAAGTCCTATTGATTATTTAAAAATTCCTATTCAAACACTTAAAGTTGGTTCTTTAGGAACACATAATTTATTAGGGTTAGCAAAAGCTAAAGAAGCAAGAATGCTTATCGCATCAACTTCAGAAGTTTACGGAGATCCATTGGTTCACCCTCAGACAGAAGAGTATTATGGAAATGTAAATCCTATTGGTCCAAGAGGAGTTTATGATGAAGCAAAACGTTTCCAAGAAGCAATAACTATGGCTTATCATACTTATCATGGTGTTGAAACGAGAATTATAAGAATATTTAATACGTATGGTCCACGTATGCGATTAAATGACGGTAGAGTTTTACCAGCATTTATAGGTCAAGCATTAAGAGGAGAAGATTTAACAGTTTTTGGAGATGGTACGCAAACACGTTCTTTTTGCTATGTTGATGATTTGATAGAAGGAATTTATAGGTTACTATTAAGTGATTATGTTTACCCTGTAAACATAGGAAACCCTGATGAAATTACAATACTAGATTTTTGTAAAGAGATTATTAAGTTGACAGGAACTGATCAGAAAATTATTTATAAAGATTTACCTGTTAATGATCCCCTGCAACGTCAACCGGATATAACAAGAGCAATAGAGTTGTTAGGGTGGAAGCCAAAAGTAAATAGAGCAGATGGATTAAAAATAACGTATGAGTATTTTAAAAACCTTTCTAAAGAAGAATTAACAAAGGTTGATCATAAAAATTTTGATGAATACATGAAATGAAGCTAATTAAAAAGATATCCTTTTTTGTTTCCATTTGGTTGGTATTACTAAGCTCAAAATGTTCCAGAATGGATGTCGTTTTTCAAAATTCATTACCTACGTTTAAAATTTTTAATGTATATACTCAGAAACAAATTCCAGGAGAGGAAAATAAAAAACCTTATGTTGAATTAGGTTTTGAAGTAGAGGGACTAACTGATGGAATAACATTGGATAGCCTATTTTGTACAGTAGGCAAATCGATTAAAATTAAAACTGACGGAGTAAATAGATTTAAACTTACAGAGGAAGATAAATTAGTTGATGTATTATACAATAAAGCTATTATTTATTACTCTCAAAAAGGATCTGAATTTCGTTATGTGTTAGATGAAATAGAAAAAAAAGAAACAATATATCTTCCATAAATTAAAAAAAATGAAAAACACACTTTTGCTTATTGCTATCGTTTTTGTGAGTTTTAATCTGCATGCTCAAAAAAAATACAAATCGATGATGAATGATTTGTCTATTAATTTTTATGAGGTATGTGAAGAAGCAGAAAAATATTTTGAGAGACATGCAAAAGGAAAAGGTTCAGGATGGAAAGGGTACCAAAGATGGCGGAATTCAAATGAATATAAATACTATCCAGATGGAGTTAGATCGAATGTTGATCCTTATTTTGTAGAAAAAGCTTTTAAAGCTTTTAAAAGTAAAGGGACTTCAAATGATAAAAACCTTTTTGGAACTGGATGGAATGAGTTGGGCCCATTTAGAATAGATAGTGTTTCTGGTGCTTATTCAACTGGTTTGGGTAGGGTTGAAGATCATTATGTAGACCCAAGTAATCCAAACAAAATGTATTTGGGTTCTCGTAGTGGGGGTTTTTGGAAGACTACCGATGGAGGTTCAACTTGGCAAGGAGGTTCAACAGATTTTTTAACGGCTTCAGGTGTTAATACAATAGCTGTTTCTCCTACTAATTCAGATTCAATTTTAATCAATGTAAGAAACTCTAGAAATGGAAATTCACATGGGTTATACCGTTCAGTTGATGGAGGTAATATATGGAATCTTTCAAACTTTAATCCAACAAACATTGGCTTTGGCGGGTTAGGCTCTTCATTTAAAATTTATGAAGTTAGATATCACCCTAGAGTTCCAAATTTGATATTTATTGGAACAAGTAAGGGAATCTATCGTTCGGATGATAATTTAGTGACTTGGACTCTTCTATTAACTTCTGGTGATATAGAAGAAATTCAGTTTCATCCAACAAATAATAATATTATTTATTTATACGATAGTTATTATTGGGGAGCTAATAAAAATTGTGTGATGAGGTCAGTTGATCAAGGTTTGAGTTATAATCAGTCGTCACAAATAATAGCTAATGCAGATAATAGAAGTGTTCACCTTTCAGTAAGTAATGATTGTAATGGTTGTTTATATTTTGCGTCAGATAATGGAATATGGAAATCTATAGATGATGGAATCAATTTCACTTTTTTATCTAATCCAAACCAAGGGTGTGGAGGTTTTGCAGTGAATGATTTGGATACCACAAAAATGATTTACGGCTACTTAGATGTTGAAGCTAGTACAAATGGAGGTTTTAACTTTAATCAAGTAACCAGTTGGAGTTTAGGGAATACGAATGGGGCAGGATCAGGAAATCAAACAAGTTTTAATACAAGTACAGATTATGTTCATGCAGATTTGCACCCAGCAAAATGTGTTAATGGTGTGTTTTATATTGGTACAGATGGTTTGTTTTGTAAAAGTTCAGATAATGGTGTTACCTGGGAGGTTTTAAGTCAAGGTGTAGCGATTAGAGAAAATTATAAGTTAGGTGTAAGCCAATCTAATCATTTTAGAAGTATTAGCGGATCACAAGATAATGGGACAAGTATTAAACATCAAAACACTTGGATTGAGTTTTATGGAGCAGATGGAATGGAAGGACTTATTCATCCGTTAAATGATGATTGGATGATAGGAAGTTTACAATACGGAGGAAGAAGGCAAACTAAAGATGGTGGAATTACTCAAGGAGGAATATCTCCATCAGGTCAGTCAGGTTCTGGGGACGGTGGCTGGGAAGCCCCAATAGCTTATGATCCGAACAATCAAATGTCAATTTATAATTTTGGTACAGCAATTTTTAAAAGTGAAAATTTCGGGTCTTCATGGGTTTCTGTTGGAGTACCTTCTATAATTACAGGGACTATAAGTCAGGCGGCTATTGCTGAAAATAATTCTGATATTATAGTTATTTCAAAAGGGAGTGATATTGAGAAGTCGATTGATGGAGGAGCAAGTTTTGTTACTATTAAAAATAACTTACCAAGTTATTCTATTGAGGATATAGCATTTGATCCGAACAATGATGATGTGATTATTGTTGTATATGGACGTTATCAAAATGATAATCAAAAAATTTACATGACGACAAATGGAGGGACTAGTTGGGCCAACATAACTTATAATTTAGGAAATATGCCTATTCGATCAGTAGTTATTGACCACACCAACGCATCAAATATTTATATAGGAGCAGAAATAGGTGTTTATACAAAACCAATGAGTTCGTCTTCATGGGTTTTATACAATTCTGATCTTCCTAACACTACTATTGAAGAATTAGAAATAGTTTATGGTTCTAACACTGTAAAAGCAGCTACATGGGGAAGAGGACTTTGGGAATACGTTTTGGTAGGAAGAAATACTTATCCTGCGATAATAACTACTAAAATTACCGATCAACCAACAGATGAAGTCCCTAAAGTTGGAATAGATCAATATGTTACATCAACTATATCTTATGATAATACACTGACAAGTGTTTATGTTGAGTGGTCAGCAAATACACCTACTTTTGGGAATGTTATTAGCATGTCAAATACAATAGACAGTACATGGGTTTCTGATTCAGCTTTACCAAATCAAGGAATTGGTACAAAAATGTTTTTTAAAGTGTTTGCTGTAGGAAATAGTGGAGACACCACTGAAACGTATAAATTTATGTACACGGTAAAACAAAATTGTATATCATCGGGAACAATGCAGTATCAAGGAAATATTAACTTAGTTAATTTTAATACGATTAACAACGCTACTGGTAAAACAGCCCCTTATTCGGATTATTATATTACTGATACAACAAAAGTGACGGTTGGCCAATCGTACGATTTATTTGTAAGATTAAATACTGATAATGGTAATTATACTTATCATTCAACAGCATGGATTGATTGGAATAATGATGGAGATTTTGTAGATCCGAATGAAACATATCAGTTAGGGTCCGTTCAGAATGATTCAAATGCATTAACTTCTTTATCTCCTTTGAGTATAAGTGTTCCTGCAAATGCCTTTATTGGAAAAATAAGAATGAGAGTTGTATGTCTTTATAATCAAGTTCAAACGAATCCTTGTGCAACAGGATTTGATGGAGAAGTGGAGGATTACGGATTAGAAATACAAGCTTTACCGACTTCTGTAAGTGAAAAAGAGATACCTTTAGCTAAAATATTTCCTAACCCAACAGCAGATATTTTTACAGTAAAATTAAATAAACATATATCTACAATTAAAATTGAATTAATTAACTTTCTAGGACAAACAATTAGTTTGAAAAATGTAGAAAATACGAATGAAATAAAAGTAGATATTGCAGGATACGCTAAAGGTGTTTACTTTATGAATTTATATCTAGATGAAGAGAAATCGGTTTTTAAAATCATTAAAAAATAAGCATGAGTTACTTTAGCCACGAAACAGCAATAATAGATGAAGGATGCAATATTGGTGAAGGAACCAAAATTTGGCACTTTTCTCATGTAATGTCTGATTGTATTATTGGAGAGAACTGTAATATTGGTCAAAATGTAGTGGTTTCTCCAGAAGTGATTTTAGGAAAGAATGTAAAGATTCAAAACAATGTTTCTATTTATTCAGGAGTTATTTGTGAAGATGATGTATTTTTAGGCCCTTCAATGGTTTTTACTAATGTTACAAATCCAAGAAGTGCAGTAAACAGAAGAGGAGAATATTCTAAAACAATAGTAAAAAAAGGAGCTTCGATAGGTGCAAATGCAACAATAGTTTGCGGTCATGATATAGGAGAGTTTGCCTTTATTGGAGCAGGAGCAGTGGTGACTAAAACAGTTTTAGCATATGCTTTAGTTGTAGGAAACCCTGCAAAACAAATTGGATGGATGAGTGAATATGGTCATCGTTTAGAATTTGACGATACTGGGATAGCTATATGTGAAGAAAGTAAAGAAAAGTATAAATTTGTAAATAATAGCGTTGAAAAAATTACGGAGTAATGAGTAATAATAAAAAAATAAAATTTGCTATTGTTGGTTGCGGCCACATTGGTAAACGGCATGCAGAAATGGTTTTGGGTAATTCAGAAGCTGAGTTGGTAGCATTGTGTGATGTAAGATCAAAATCAGAATTAGAAATAGAAAAGTATGATGTAAACTTTTTTCAATCAATAGAGGAGTTATTAGCTTCTGATTTAGAAATAGATGTAATTAATATTTGTACACCAAATGGATTACATTCAGAACAGGCTTCTTTGGCTTTAGATAAAGGGTTGAATGTAGTTGTTGAAAAACCAATAGGTTTATCGAAATCAAAGTGCGAAAAAGTAATTCATAAAGCATTAACGAATAATAAGCAAGTATTTGCAGTGATGCAAAATAGGTATTCGCCACCCTCGGTTTGGATTAAGGATTTGATAGACAGAAAAGTATTGGGTAATATTTTTATGGTTCAATTGAATTGTTATTGGAATAGAGATAGTCGTTATTATACAGCTGGTGGATGGAAAGGGACACAAGATCTAGATGGCGGAACGCTTTATACTCAATTTTCTCATTTTATTGATATTATGTATTGGTTGTTTGGTGATATAGAAAATATTCAAGCAAAATTTAAAGAT
>JAESTF010000269.1 GCA_016763795.1 Flavobacteriales bacterium | reverse complement strand
TTTCGCCGCTGACAACTTTATTTACTCTGTGGATGATAGAGGATGGATAGCAGATCGCTTCACCCTGTTTAAGTTTTACCGCCTGTTCTCGACCATCTACATTTAATATTAGTTCTCCGCCATCGTATTTTTTCGGGTCAGTTAGAAATATAGTTATTGAAAACGGTCAAAGCACTGGTTCCACATCAATAACTCTAAGACATGGTGAAGTAGTAGCATGTGCAATCTACAAAAGTACAACGCCAAGCTCTCCAGTAGATATTAAAATTGAAGATTCTCAAGGAGACGAACTACAGCCTTTTATGACGTATCAAGATTATGAACCTGGTAATGGAAACTACATGGAAAGTAGAAAGCCTTTATCTATAGGGGATCATAAAGAGATTGTTGTATTAGCAAAATCTAGTGAACCACTTAATTCAAAAGTAACATTCCAAATAATCTTTTATATCAAAAAAACTAACGTCTAAAAATTTATAAATGCTATTTATAGGTAAAACATCACAACATTTAATTCAAAAAGATCATGAATTTAATCAAGAAAATGCAACCAGTATTTTTTTGAAAAACCAAGGGAATGCTATAGTGAGTTTTGGGTTGTTAAGACTTTTACCAAATGAATCGCATTTAATAAATACCGGTACATTAATTCTTGATAAAAAAACCATTGAGATACGTTTTCAAAGAACTACTGGTGAAAAAGAATTATTTATTGAAGTTGTACGGTTTGTTAAAACTGAATGTAGAAATTAAAACACCTCCTTATGCTAAAAACACAATCAATATTCAATCATTTATCGAAACACGTTAATAACGCCATTGAAATATATGATCCTGAAACAACAGATCAAATAGTACCAAAAATTACTCTTTCTCAAATTGAAAACCAAGCAGAAAACTTAGATGTATACTTCAAAGATTTAGGTGATAAATTTATAGGTATTAATGAATTTGGAGTACAGTTGTTTAATTCAAATGGAAGTACTTATACCAGAATCGGATACCCAATTACAGTTGCTATTAATCATAGTAAAAAAGATATGCCAAAGGAGGTGGCAAGTACAGGAAAAAGCGCAACAACTCAACCGGAAGTTGCGCCTCCTGCTACTCAAGTCCCTAATTATCTAACCCCTGATCCAGCACATCAAATGCAACAACAAGCGCCATATTTTGGCAATCCAAATATGGGTTTAATGGGTGCATCGGGTTTGAGTATGCCAGATCTAATTAGTTTACATACTAAAGCGGAAAGATATACTGATATAAAAGAGCAACTTTTTGACGTCAAAGATTTACTTAGAAAAGAAAGCGAAAAAAATGGATTATTGACTATTGATTTAAGAGAAGCTCAGTCAAAATTGGCCGTTTCCCAACAGGTTAAGGATTTAGCAGTACAAGCTGCTGAAATGAATAACAAAGGCTTGATGGAAAGTCAAGGTTTTAAAGAGATAATAGCACAAATAGGGAAAATTGCTCCTTCATTAATTCAAAATCAACAACCTGGTGGAGGATTAGCTGGTGCGCAACAAGAGGAAAATTACTCAGATGATAAAACAGGTTTAATGAACTTGATTAAAGATGATAATTTTTCAGATCAGATTGCTATAAAACTAGTATATGTTGCCATAGGATTACAGAAAATGCCAAAATTTGATACTGATTTGGGTACTCTAGTTGACAAGTATAAAATAAAAGAATCAGTAAACTAAACACCTCGAATTATGTCATTTAAAATAAAAAACGCAAAAGGAATAGCAGATCAAATACAAAGATCAAATGCCTTAGAAACTTTAGAGCAAAACTGTTCAACAAGCCAATTAAAAAAGTTCGCAGAATTGAGTTCTTTAGAAGGGGCCCCAAAAAAGTTTGAAGAAAATTTCGAAATGTTAAAAGGATTTTTATAAAAATAAATAATGAAAAAAGAGGTCATCATTAAAAAAACAAAGGGAGCCGTTTCTAAAACGGTAGAAGTAGTAAAAAAGAAACCTATAGTAGTTGCTTATGCTGTTGGAGGAATAATTGGAGCTGTAATCATTTATAAAATTGTAAAAGGTCTTACTACTTCTGTTGATCAAATTTTTAATGGAGATCCAAATATTGATAATAATGTTGGAGGCACTGGAGGAGACACGAATTTAGCGACAATAACTGATCAAGTAGCAATTAATTTTGCTCAACAATTATTGGATGCTATGAATGAAAAAGCGCCTTTATATGGGACTGATGAAAACACAATTAAAGCTGTTTTTTTAAAACTCAATAATGGCCATGATTTTATAAAAGTTTTTAAAGCTTTTGGAATGAAAGATTATAATGGAAATAATTCACCACCAGAGGGAATTTGGAGTAATCTAGATAGTTATGAAAAACGAAATTTAATTTATTGGTTAAAAAAAGAGCTTCACCCTTTTTGGGATAAAAAAGTATTCAACATTGTTAAAAAGAAGATAGAGTTGGCTGGGTTTGTTTTTTCATAGCAATCACTAAAAAGAAGTATAAAATCAAAAAAATATTATGAGTTTAAGTAAAGAAAATATTATGCTTCAACGAGAAGAACGAGTTTTTAGACCAATGTTTGATATGAATATTAAAACAGGTTTTTCTCCTGGAGGAATTAGTTTTGATCAAATTAAATCTTATCCATATGAAGAAATACCATTTGATGACTATAAACACCCTATAGATCTATTGCGTGAAGAAAATCCTTTTAGCATTGAAAAATATAATTCTCCTAAGAAAACGAGTATTAAAAAGCCTTTAATCTCTCAAAAAAACAATAGTGTATTTAAAACATTTAATAGTGCTGCTTCAGGTAGTGTTTTATTAAGTGGCTTAGTGCTAGATGAAACAGGGCAACCTTTTCCCACAGCAACAATTAGTGTTTTAGGAAATGCTGCAAACGGCATTTCTACAGATTTTGATGGTAATTTTAATTTAACGGTTGAAAAAGGAGATCAGGTTGAAGTTAGATTTATTGGCTACAAAACTTTAGTATTTGATTGGGATAAAATCCCTCAATCAATACAAATGGAGGTTGATAATAACATTCTTGATGAAGTGAAATTGCCAGATGTTAAGAAAAAAAGAAATACACTTTTATATGCTGGAGTCGGTCTAGGCTTATTGGCCACTGCCTTTTTGTTAAGCAATAATAGCGATAAAAAAGAAGGGCTTAATGGGGTAGAAGGTCTTACTCAAAAAGGAAGATTAAAGAAAGGTTATAAATATGGTAAAGGTGGAGGAATTATTAAATCAAAACAAAGTGTAAAAGCTGTAAATGTAACACTGTAATGAACATAATTTATAAAGAGAAAGTATCTAGAAGTTTTCTTAATAAGGTAATAAGTATTTCGAAAAAGCTAAATTTTGATCCTAGTTGGTTAATGGCAGTTATGCATTTTGAATCAGCTGGTACCTTTAGCGCAAGTATTACAAATAGGCTTG
>JAESTF010000268.1 GCA_016763795.1 Flavobacteriales bacterium | reverse complement strand
TTTTGGTTATCGTGCAATGATTGGCTCTATGATGGCGATTGGATTTCTTTCGTTCATCGTTTGGGGACACCACATGTTTCTTACAGGAATGAATCCATTTTTAGGATCCGTATTTACCTTTACAACATTATTAATTGCAATACCATCAGCAGTAAAAATATTTAATTATTTAACTACATTATGGAAAGGAAATATCATATTTACTCCGGCAACATTATTTAGTATCGGTTTAGTTTCTACATTTATTTCTGGAGGAGTTACAGGTTTAGTATTAGGAAACTCTGCATTAGATATTAATGTTCATGATACTTATTTTGTGATTGGTCACTTCCATATTGTAATGGGATTATCAGCAATATTTGGAATGTTTGCAGGGGTTTATCATTGGTTTCCAAAAATGTTTGGTAGAATGATGAACAATAAATTAGGAAATATACATTTCTGGTTTACCATTATTTGTGCCTATGGAGTTTTCTTCCCAATGCACTTTTTAGGATTTGCGGGTGTACCAAGAAGGTATTACACCAATTCTGAATTTCCAATGTTTGATGAGATGGTTAATATTAATGAATTGATCAGTATTTTTGCAATTATTGCGATGATCGCTCAACTAATTTTCTTCTTTAACTTTGTTTATAGCGCATTTAGAGGACCAAGAGCTCCAATGAATCCTTGGAAAGGAAATACATTAGAATGGACTTCTCCAGTAGAACATTTTCACGGAAACTGGTATGGAGAAATTCCTGAGGTTTATAGATGGCCTTATGATTATAGTAAAGTTGATAGTAATGGAGAGTACATTTACGGAGAAGATTTTATTCCGCAAACAACTCCATTAGGAGAAAACGAAAAAGACGGAGGAGAACATTAAAAATAATAAAGAAGTGTCATTCGAGTGTTTCGACTTGTTGGTCGAAATGTATTGAGAATAACTTTTTACAATAATAAAAATGACAACAATTACAGCAGAAAATATCAGCTATAAAGAAGAGTTGAAGCAAAAGACTTCAAAACCTTTAATTTGGATAGGTATTGTTAGTATCATCATGTTTTTTGGTGGGTTGACTAGTGCCGTTATTGTAAGTCAAGGTGGCGGTGGATTTTTAGCAATAGAAATGCCTTTAGCATTTACAATGAGTACGATTATTATTGTGATGAGTAGTGTTACTTTTTACATTGGTTTATTATCAGCTAAGAAAGGAAACTTTTCAATGACAAAATTATTTGTCTTATTAACGCTGGTATTAGGATTATCATTTGTGGTTACTCAATTTATGGGATGGAATGTTTTGCACGAGAATGGTTATTATGCCGCAGGAAGTGAAAGTACACAAGAAAGTTCTTTTTTATACCTATTAACAGGCCTTCATATTGCTCATTTAATTGGAGGGTTAGTTAGTTTAATTGTGGTATTGGTAAAAACAATGAAAAATAAATACAGCATAGATAACTTAATAGGAATGCAGGTAAGCATTACTTATTGGCACTTTTTAGGTGCTTTATGGGTTTATCTGTTCTTATTTTTAAGATTTATAATAGCGTAAAAAATAAAAGAATATGTCTCATACAGAAGCAGTAGATAGTAAAGAAGCATGGGGAGGAGGAACATCTCCTTTTGGAGTTGGTTACGGAAAATTAATGATGTGGTTTTTCCTAATGTCGGATGCATTATCATTTACTGGATTTTTAGCAGCTTACGGTTTTTTCCGTCATAATTATTCAGCAATTTGGCCAACAGCAGAGAATGTGTTTACACACTTTCCAGGAATAGAATCTATTAATGAATTATTCGGTATACATATAGATCATCACCAACCTCTACTTTATGTAGCAATGATGACTTTCATTTTGATTATGAGTTCTGTTACTATGGTGCTTGCCGTAGAGGCAGGGCAAAGAATGGATAAAAAAGCAGTTATTAAATGGATGTTTTGGACCATTATTGGAGGCTTAATTTTTGTTGGTTCCCAAGCTTGGGAATGGATGCACTTTATCCATGGAACAGAATTAGGAGCATTTGAATTAGGAATAGGTGTAGTAGATGTAAATGGAGTTATAGAACAAACACAAGGAATTATAGGAAGATGGGCAGATGATACGAAACAAGTATTAATGTTACCTTGGAAGGATGCCGCAGGAGAGTATATTACATTATCTGGTCAAGCGTTAGCTGAAGCAATGGCTAATGGTCAAGCAATACATGGCGCCAATTTAACACACAACGAGTATGGTCATCCATTGTTCGCAGATTTCTTTTTCTTTATTACCGGTTTCCACGGAACACACGTATTTAGTGGAGTAGTATTAAATTTTATCATTTTTGTTAATGTAATTATGGGTACGTACGAAAAACGTGGTCATTACGAAATGGTAGAAAAAGTAGGATTATACTGGCATTTTGTAGATTTAGTTTGGGTATTCGTATTCACATTCTTCTACTTAATTTAAGTAAAAAATAGAGTTGAATTTATAGATTAATTAAATGAGTAAATCTTTAATTGTTTTCTCATTCAATCATTCTCACATTATAAGATAAAAATTAAGAATATGGAACATTCAGATCAACCGTATAAATACGCACAACATCATTCAGAAGCTGAAGGAAAGAAAACCCGTAGAATGATATGGAATATGTTTTGGGTATTGTTAGCAATTACCTCTGTAGAAGTTGGGTTAGGACTTGTGTGGAAGGGATGGGGAATTGATTTCCATTATGTGAAAATGACATTTATTGTACTGACTTTAGTAAAAGCTTATTTTATTGTGGCTTATTATATGCATTTAAAACATGAAAAACCATTTTTAGAAAATATTATAATTGTACCTTACATGTTACTGGCCTTATATTTAATTTATATGGTAATTACGGAAGGAACATTTACTCATTATATTGAGAAATTATTTTAAGCGAGTAAAAACTTAAACAAAAAGGTCATTAGAGTTATTTTAATGATCTTTTTTTATACCATATTGTTATGCAAACACCAGCATCAAAAGGAATTAAAATTTTCTTTTTATTAGTTATTTTATCATTACCAGGAGTCTTTTATTTGATAATGGCAAAAGGAGTTCATCATTATACTCCATTACCTTATATCGGGCCAAAAGAAGCAGTTTTAAACACAAATGGAGGTTATGATACAGCTTATCATAAAATACCATATTTTGAGTTAACGAACCAAGATGGAGAAAAAGTAACCCGAGATGATTTATTGGGGAGTGTTTATATTACAGATTTCTTTTTTGCAACTTGTCCAACTATTTGTCCTAAAATGGCAGGTAACATGAAATACCTACAAGATAAATTCTTGGATAAAAAAGATTTAAGATTTATTTCTATTACAGTTAACCCTGAACACGATACGGTAAAAGTGTTGAAAGAATATGCAAAAAAAATTCATGCAGACACTAAAAATTGGACTTTCTTAACTGGAGAGAAAGAAGCTATATATGAGCTAGCATTAAAAGGTTTTTTTGCAAGTGTTGGTGAAGATGAAGTTGCTCCAGGAGGTTTTTTACATACTCAATACTTTGTTTTAGTAGATAAAAAGGGACATATTAGAGGACTGTTTGATGGAACGGTTTATTCCGAAATGAAAAAGGACTTAACCGATGCATTAGATATTTTGTACAGAGAAGAATCCGTACCTTTAAAAGGAGAAGAAAAAGAAGAAATCAAACAACGAAAATAGACTTCTCTATTAATATCTAGTAAATCATTGGTAAATTTGTAGGATATGATTTCAGCAAAAAAAATAACTTTATTTATACTCTTAATTTTTATTAAGCTTTCTGTTTTTTCACAATGCGCAATGTGTAAGGCCGTTGTAGAATCTAATTATGAATCTGGTGGAGCAGCAGCAAACGGAATAAATAATGGGATTCTTTACTTAATGTTTATCCCATATTTATTAATGGGAACAGTGGGTTATTTTATTTATCGCCATTTTCAGAAAAATAACCTAAGAGAAGAAGCTTGAAAGAATGAGGATATTTTTTTTAATTTCAGCTTTATTTCCATTGATTTTATTTGCTCAAGAGAGAGGTGTTTTTGAAAATAACTTTAAGAAAAGTTTTCATACGAAACCAAAGTTAGATGTAAAATTAGATAACCGATTTTCTTTTATAAGAAATAATGATGTAAAGACTGTTGGATTTAAAGTGGGGTTAAATTTTAATCGAAAATTTAAAGTTGGCTTAGGAATTAATCAAATGCTTTTATCCGTAGAACGGTTGGTTCCTGATGAAAATGGAATAGATTTCTCTGTAGATTTAGAGTACTTTTATTTTTCTCCGTATATAGAGTACGTTTATTTTAATAGTAAAAGGTGGGAATTTAGTTTGTCAACTCAGTTGGGTATTGGAGGTGCAAGTTATCGTTTTACCGATAATAATGGTAGGAAGAAAAAGATAGTAGAATCTACTATCTTGTCATACGAACCTGCAATGTTAATAGATTACAAAATAATAAAATGGGTTGGTATTGGTACAGGAATTGGATATCGATTAATATATTATAAAAGTCCAGGAGTCCAGGAAAAATTTTCATCACCAGAATATGTATTAAAGCTTAAAATTTATTTGGGAGAAATAGTAAGAACAATTACTGGTAAGGATCTTGAAATTGATTAACCTTTTATCTTTTAATCTTTTGTGATCATGAGCTTGTCGAAGGTTATACAAAAGCCTATTTTTGATTTATGAACGAATACCTTGATGCAGACAACGAAAACTTAAGCTCTACAGAAAAAGAGATAGAAAAAGTGTTACGACCACTTTCGTTTGATGATTTTACAGGACAATATAAAGTTGTAGAAAACTTAAAGATATTTGTAACAGCAGCAGACCAAAGAGGTGAGGCTTTAGATCATGTTTTACTACATGGACCCCCAGGATTAGGAAAAACAACATTAGCTCACATTATTGCCAATGAATTAAATGTTGGTTTTAAAGTAACATCAGGCCCTGTATTAGAAAAGCCAGGAGATTTAGCAGGTTTATTAACCAATTTAGAACAAGGTGATGTTTTGTTTATTGATGAAATACATCGTTTAACGCCAGTAATTGAAGAGTATTTATACTCTGCAATGGAAGATTATAAAATTGATATTATGATTGATACTGGACCTAACGCACGAAGTGTTCAGATAGAATTAAATCCTTTTACATTAATTGGAGCAACTACCCGAACAGGTTTATTAACCTCACCATTGCGTGCACGTTTCGGGATTACATCTCGGTTAGAATATTATGATGCAGAATTATTAGCCAAGATAATAAAACGTTCGGCAGAGATTTTAAATGTAGGGATTGATGGGAATGCTGCAGATGAAATTTCTAGAAGAAGTAGAGGTACACCTCGAATTACAAATTCTTTATTGCGAAGAGTCCGAGATTTTGCTCAAGTAAAAGGCGATGGAAGAATAAATATGAAAATTGCTTTATTTGCTTTAGATTCATTAAATGTAGATAAAAACGGACTGGATGATATGGATAATAGAATTTTATCTACTATTATTGACAAATTTAAAGGTGGTCCTGTAGGCCTAACTACTATAGCAACAGCAGTAAGTGAAGAAGCAGGGACTATAGAAGAAGTATATGAGCCTTTTTTGATTAAAGAAGGCTTTTTAATGCGGACCCCAAGAGGAAGAGAAACCACGGAAAAAGCGTACAAACATTTAGGAAAAGTAAAAGGACTTGACCAAGGTCAGTTGTTTTAAATGATTAGAGAAAATTAAAAAATAATTCTTTTTCTTACTTTTCCAGTAGTTCTACTGAGAATAAGTTTCTAATATTTAAATAAATTTGGTGTTCAACCAAGTGTTTACTTATGCAAAAAGTTATTTTAATAACGTTGTGTTTGGTTTCATTTTTTATAGAAGCACAAACATTAACCCAAAACCGTTCGGTAGATTGGACGTTAGCAGGATTAAGGGATACTACTACAAATAACTTTCAATACATAGATATGCAAACCTTTGGGGTTGTAAACGATAGCTTAACACCAAATGATGTAATGTTTTCTAATGCTTTAAACTCAGTTTCTGGAGTAGGAGCAATTTTAGTGTTTCCTGCAGGATTTTTTCTTTTTAATAGTACACTAAATTTACCAAGTAACATTATTATAAGAGGACAAGGAGCAGATCGTACTACTTTTGTTTTTGATCTGGGAGGAAATGGAAATTCATTTCACATATTGGGAAATTCTTCTTCATTAGATACTACTTGTCTAACTCAGATATCAATTAAAGACAGTCTTTCGATTTATGTAAATAATGCAACTATTTTTTCCATAGGAGATTATTTTCAAATCATACAACAAGATGCTGATTTGGTTACTTCATCATGGGCAGAAAATTCTGTCGGTCAAATAATTGAAATTGCGAACATTATTGGTAATAAGATAATTTTAGAGTCTCCTCTTCGAATGGATTATACGGTTGCACGTACTCCTTATATTCAAAAAATTACTCCTTCAAAAAATGTTGGTATAGAATGCCTCAAGATTCTGAGAATTGATGATACTTCTCCACAACAAAAAAGTAATATTTATTTTAAATATGCCGTTAACTGTTGGGTAAGTGGGATCGAATCTGAGAATTGTACATTTAGCCATATAGAAGCAAGTAATAGTTCTAATATATCTATATCAAAATCTTATTTTCATCATGGTTTTGATTACGGGGGAGGAGGAAGAGCTTATGGTGTAATGTTACAAGCTACATCGGGTGAGTGTTTGGTAGAAGATAATATTTTTGAGTATTTACGACATTCAATGATCCTTCAATCTGGAGCTAATGGAAATGTATTTGCCTATAACTACTCTTTTGACCCTTTCTGGACTTCCACACCTAACGATGCAGCTGGTGATATGGTGTTACATGGTAATTACACTTATGCAAATCTTTTTGAGCAAAATATATGTAGAAACATTGTTATAGATGATTCTCATGGTCCTAATGGACCATACAATACTTTTTTTAGAAATAGGGCAGAAGGTTATGGGATTTTCTTTAGTGCCAGTAATTCTCCAAATCAAAATTTTATTGGAAATGATATTTCTAATACTAATTTTCCATATAATTTAGTGAACTATAGAATACTTGGAACAGGGCATTTTTTATATGGTAATAACAATAAAGGGGTAATAACTCCATCAGGAACTAATGCCTTACCAGACTTGAGTTATGCTTATTTGATTAAACCAAATTTTATAATTCAAACACAATGGGCAGCTATTGGTACGCCAAGTGTTATGAGTGCTAATAATATACCTGCTTTCGATAGGTACAATTCTAATGTTATTTTCTCAAATTCTTGTAGTAATATAGTTACAAGTATTAATAATAAGGCTATTGATATCAAAAACGAGATATCTTATCCAAATCCTTTTAACGCTAAATTTAGTATTGCAATGAAAACTAGTATTGTTGAGCTAAAGGTGTATAATGTTTACGGACAATTAATTGAAACTTTAGATGGCAATGGAAATGAATTGTTAGTTAATGGTGAAAAGTGGGTAAATGGAATTTATTTTATTGACGTGCTTTTGAGTGATGGTAAACGTGTTGTTAAAAGGATAGTTAAAACGTAATTTTACGTTTTAATGAACACGCTAAAAACTAAATATACTCATCAAATTAAAACCGAGGCAAGTCGCTTAGGTTTCTCTTTTTGTGGTATTTCTAAAGCAGGTTTTTTAGAAGAAGAAGCTCCAAGATTAGAAAATTGGTTGAATCAAAATATGCATGGAAATATGCAGTACATGGAAAACCATTTTGATAAACGATTAGACCCAACAAAACTGGTTGAAGGTTCAAGATCTGTGATTTCTTTATTGTTTAATTATTATCCAGAACAAGAACAACGAGAAGATACCTTTAAAATTTCTAAATATGCCTACGGAGAAGATTATCACTTTGTAATCAAACACAAGTTAAAGGATATTGTTCATTTTATTAATGATAATATTGGTGAAATTGATGCGCGTGTTTTTGTGGACTCTGCACCAGTTTTAGATAGAGCTTGGGCAAAAAAAAGTGGTTTAGGTTGGATTGGTAAAAATGGAATGCTTATCAATAAAAATCAAGGATCTTTTTTCTTTTTAGCAGAGATAATTTTAGACTTAGAATTGGATTACGATAACCCAGTAACAGATCATTGTGGTACTTGTACAGCTTGTGTAGATGCTTGTCCGACAGAAGCTTTGTTGCCGAATAAAGTAGTGGATGGGAGTAAGTGCATCTCTTATTTTACGATAGAATTAAAAGATGAAATTCTTCCAAAAGAATTAAAAGGTAAATTTAATGATTGGGTTTTTGGTTGTGATATTTGCCAGGATGTTTGTCCCTGGAATCGATTCTCTTTAGCACATAATGAACCTAAATTTAAGCCCAGCGAAAAGCTGTTAAATTTTTCAAAAACAGAATGGAAGGAAATTACAGAAGAAGTGTTTCAAGAGGTTTTAAAAAAATCACCAATAAAACGCACCAAATTTAAAGGGTTAAAACGAAATATTGATTTTTTGACTTAAATGTCATCTTCAGCTTGACTGGAGATCTGAGTTATTCTCCCCATCGAAAACTTTCATTTTCAATATCCATTAAATCCAACACCCTATCTACAACAGTTTTTGCCAACTCTTCAATGGTTTTAGGATTACTATAAAAAGAAGGTGTTGCAGGACAAATAATTCCACCAGCTTCTGTTACCAGTTTCATGTTGTTAATGTGAATTAAACTTAAAGGAGTTTCTCGAGCAACTAAAATTAGTTTTCTTCTTTCTTTTAAAATAACATCAGCAGTACGGGTTAATAAGTCGTTAGAGATTCCATTGGAAATTCTCCCTAAAGTACCCATTGAACAAGGGATAATAACCATTGTGTCGTATTTTGCAGAACCAGAGGCAAAAGGAGCATTAAAATCATTTTTGTCATAAAATGTAAAAGGATAGTTATTGTAATCTTGATTTTTCAGTTCACTTTCCCAAATGATTTTAGCATTGTCAGACATTAAAACCCCAACTTTCAGGTCGTTATCCTGAGCTTGCCGAAAGGTTAAAGCATCTAATAACAGTTTTGCATAAATACTTCCTGAGGCTCCAGAAATTGCTATAATGATTTTCCGATTAATCATTCCCAAATTGATATCGAATTGTAAAATTTAAATCAACATTATACCAACCTCGGTTAAATAATTTATTTAAAATGCCAATATTTTGGTCGTAGTTTTGAAAATCTCGAATAGGAATAATTGAATTTTTTGATCTTAGATTAAGAGTTAGATGTTCGGTTAGTTGATAATAAACCCCTATGAAACCACCAAAATCATAACCTTTAAAAGGAAAACGATTTACGAAAACTGGACCATTTTCATCTGAAATTTTCGGAGTTCCAACAAGCTTTGCATAATATAGACCAGCTTCAAACATAAATTGATTGTATTTATATCGAAGAGAAAAAGGGACTTCTATATAATTTAAATTTAAGCTAAAGCTTTCAAAATCACCTTTGTCGGGATGTGCTGCATCAAAACTTCCTTTATTAATAAAATAGATTTCAAATTGAGCAGATATTTTTTCTGATAAATCCGTATTAACAAACCCGCCAGCAATAACCCCTAATTTTCGATACCCTCCAAAACCGTCTCCTTCTATTTGCGCACCGCTTATTCCTGCAATTAAGCCAGTCTTAAAAACTTGACCATTTACACTAAAGCAACTAAAAACGAATATAAATAAAATTATTTTCACAAATCAAAGTTAAGATTTTTTGTGCAATTTTTTGATGAGAATATCAATTCCAATACTCGCGTTTTCTTTAATAATAGTCAAATTTTTAATGTTAACCATGGATATTTCTTTGGGATCAATTAAGAATTTTTCACAATTATAGGGAACAAAATCTATAATGTTAGCAGCGGGATAAACAGTTAAAGAAGTTCCGATAATGATCAGAATATCAGCATCTTTACAAAGTTTTTCAGCCACAACCATATTTGGAACGGCTTCGCCAAACCAAACAATATCAGGTCTTAATTGTGAATTGTTTTTGCATAAATCACCAATGTTAAGTTCTGGGCCTTTAATTTTATATTGCTCATCATTGTAAGTGCTTTTTGAGGTTAGAATTTCGCCATGTAAGTGAAGAATCTTGGTAGAGCCTCCTCGTTCATGTAAATCATCAATATTTTGTGTAATTATTTGAATGTCAAAATCAGTTTCTAGCTTAGCTAAAGCAATATGAGAATTGTTTGGTATAGCATTTAAAACTTGTTTTCTTCGAGCATTGTAAAATTCTAGGACTAATTTTGGGTCTTTTTTCCATGCTTCGGGTGTTGCAACTTCGTAAATATTGTAATTTTCCCAAAGACCATCGCTATCACGAAAGGTTTTGAGCCCGCTTTCAGCACTAATTCCTGCTCCAGAAAAAACAATTATTTTTTTCACTTTATTGTTTGATAATGATCAATAAAATTATCCATTTTCAATTAACTATAAAAGCACTTTCTAAATCTTTTTAGGAGGCTATTTTTTAATTTTTCTACCGATAAACCCCGAATTTTATTGGTATTTTTACGGGTTTTAGTAGAGAATAATTTATATGGCAAAATCACGGAAAGACATTGAGGCATTGGAGTATCATTTTCAGGGGAATAAACCTGGTAAGATAGAGGTAGTGCCAACTAAGCCATATAGTACACAACGAGATTTGTCTTTGGCATATTCTCCAGGAGTAGCAATACCCTGTATGGAAATAGCTCAAAATAAAGAAGATGTATATAAATACACTGCAAAAGGGAATTTAGTAGCAGTTATTTCTAACGGTACAGCAGTTTTAGGATTGGGAGATATTGGCCCTGAAGCATCAAAACCTGTAATGGAAGGTAAAGGATTGCTGTTTAAGATTTTCGCAGATATTGATGTGTTTGATATTGAGGTAGACGCAACGGATGTAGATTTATTTGTAAATACAGTAAAAGCGATTGCTCCTACTTTTGGAGGGATTAATTTAGAAGATATTAAAGCTCCAGAATGTTTTGAGATTGAAGAAAGGTTAAAAGCTGAACTGAATATTCCTGTAATGCATGATGATCAACATGGTACAGCAATTATTTCATCGGCAGCAATGCTAAATGCTGTTGAGTTGACAGGTAAAAAAATTGAAAAAATTAAATTAGTAGTAAGTGGAGCGGCTGCCTCTGCAATGTCTTGTTCTAAATTATACGTTTCTCTTGGAGTAAAAAAAGAGAACATTATAATGATAGACAGTAAAGGTGTTATAAGGAAGGATAGAGAAGGATTAACAAAAGGTAAGAGTCTTTTTGCAACAGAGAGAAAAATTGACACACTTGAAGAAGCAATTATTGATGCTGATATGTTTTTAGGATTGTCTCGAGGAGGTATTTTGTCTAAAGAAATGGTTCAGAAGATGGCTGCAAACCCTATCGTATTTGCATTAGCAAATCCAGATCCTGAAATATCTTACAAAGATGCTATTGCTTCTCGTGAAGATATTATCATTGCAACAGGTCGTTCAGATTATCCTAATCAAGTGAATAATGTTTTAGGGTTTCCATTTATTTTTAGAGGTGCGTTAGATGTAAGAGCAACTTGCATTAATGAAGAAATGAAATTAGCAGCTGTAAAAGCTGTTGCAGATTTAGCCAAAGAATCAGTTCCCGAAATAGTTAATGAAGCTTATGATGAAAGAAATATTGTTTTTGGTAGGGATTTTATTATTCCCAAGCCATTGGATCCAAGATTAATTACCACTGTTGCCCCTGCAGTAGCTAAAGCTGCAATAGATTCTGGAGTAGCTCAACTAAATATTGAAGATTGGGATGTTTATAAGGAGGAATTAGCAAAACGATTAGGGTTAGATAATAAGTTAATTAAAAACATTACACAAAGAGCCAAACGAAACCCTAAAACAGTTGTTTTTGCTGAGGCAGATAACTATAAAACATTAAAAGCAGCACAAATTGTTTTTGAAGAAGGAATTGCAAAACCAATTCTTTTAGGTAAGGTTAAAAAAATTCAAGAATTAATAGAAGAATATAGTTTAGAATTAGGCGATATTCCAATAATTGACCCAAGAAGTTCTAGTGAAAATGACAGAAAACAGAGGTTCGCAGAATTTTTATTTGAAAAAAGAAAGAGAAGAGGAATTACCTTGGTTGAAGCAAGAGACATGATGCGTAGCCGAAATTATTTTGGCTCTGCTATGGTCGAATTTGGAGAAGCAGACGCATTGATTTCTGGGTTAACCAGAAATTACAGAAGTACAATTAGACCTGCATTACAAGTTATAGGAACGGATGATGATGTTTCTAAAATTGCGGGAATGTATATTCTATTTACAAAAAACGGACCTTTCTTTTTTGCAGATACAACAGTAAATGAAAATCCAACAGCAGAAGATATTGTACATATTACAACACTTGTTGCTAAAATTGTTAATCGGTTTAAAATTACACCACGGATTGCATTATTATCTTACTCTAATTTTGGATCGGCAGAAGGAGAAGATCCGATTAAAATGAGAGAAGCAACAAAAATGTTGCACGAACAACATCCTGAAATTATTGTGGATGGAGAAATTCAAGCAAATTTTGCATTAAATAAAGAATTAAGAACGGAGATATTTCCGTTTTCTGAATTAGCAAGAAGAAATACCAATACCTTAATATTCCCGAACCTATCAGCAGGGAATATTGCTTATAAATTAATGCAAGAAATGGGTGGGATAGAAGCAATCGGTCCGGTATTGTTAGGAATGAAAAAACCAGTACATATTCTTCAACTAGGGAGCTCAATTAGAGAAATTGTAAACATGGTAACCATTGCGGTGGCAGATGTTCAAACAAGAAAATAAATTATGATAGCACAAATTAAAGGGGGATTAATAGAAAAAACACCAACCTATGTGGTAATAGATTGTGGAGGTGTTGGTTATGAGATTAAAATTTCACTAAATACATATTCTCAGATAAAAGAGAATGAGACATGCTTATTATTTATTCATTTTGTAGTAAGAGAAGATGCTCAATTACTTTATGGATTTAAAGAAACTAGTGAAAGAGAATTGTTTCGATTATTAATTTCTGTTTCAGGAGTTGGTTCGGCAACAGCAATGATGATTCTTTCATCTTTATCTCCTAGCGAAACAAAATACGCTATTTTAAATAGCGATGTAAATACACTTAAAAGTGTAAAAGGAATTGGAGCAAAATCAGCAGAAAGAATAATAGTAGATTTAAGAGATAAAATAGGGAAATTAAATAATGGAGAAACAATTTCTTTGACTGCAAACAATACTGTTAAAGAAGAAGCGTTAAGTGCTTTGGTTATGTTAGGGTTTAATAAAAATTCTGCAGAAAAAGCATTAAATAAAATAGTCTCATCGAATGATGATTTGACTGTTGAAGAACTTATTAAAAGAACATTAAAAAGTCTTTAGTAAGATATAAATTGAGTTTAAAGAGATTTACATATAATAAATTATTCTTAGTTATTGGGTTTGTAGTAGTAATCATTGCTGTAAATTTAATAACTAATCCCGTAAAGTCTAATGCGGCTTCGCATACAAATAATATATTGGCTTTCGATGATATAACCCTTCCTTTAGATTCTCCAGAAATAGATTTACCTTATCCTTTTAAAGATGGAATTGGTGGTCCTGGAAGTAATAATACGGGAGGTCTTTTCTTGAAAAACCCAAGTAATGTTACATCAGGTTTTGAGTATGACCCTGAAACTGGAACATATAATTATTATGAAAAAATAGGTGATACTTATTTTAAATATCCTACTTATATGGATTTTGATGAGTACATCAATTATGACTCTAAACAATCATTACAAGATTATTGGAAACAAAAATCATCTGCTGATGATATTAATCAAACCAAAGGATTTAGACCTAAATTAACTGTAAAAGGAGAGGCTTTTGATCGAATTTTTGGAGGGAATGTAATTGATATTCGTCCACAAGGTTCTGCTGAATTATCTTTTGGTATAAATAGATCAACCAGAAATAATCCGGCTTTACCAGCTAACCAAAGAAGTACAACAACTTTCGATTTTGGTCAACAAATACAGTTAAATGTTGTTGGCCATATTGGAGAAAAATTAAAAATTACAACGAGTTATAATACTGAAGCTACATTTGATTTTGAAAATCAGATGAAAATAGAATACACTGGTTATGAAGATGAAATAATTCAAAAAATTGAAGCGGGAAATGTTGCGCTGCCACTTAAAGGACAATTGATAACAGGTAGTCAAACATTGTTCGGAATCAAAACAGAATTAAGGTTTGGAAGGTTAACTGTAACAAGTGTATTATCTCAAGAGAAAGGAGAAAAAAAAGAAATTAACGTTCAGGGTGGAGCTCAAATTAAAAAGTTTGAGAAAGAAGCTTCCGATTATGAAGAAAATAAACACTATTTCTTATCACAATATTTTAGAGATACGTATGAAAATTCATTATCTACTCCACCAGTAATTACTTCACGAGCTGTTATTACAAAAGTAGAAGTTTGGGTTTCCAATAGGAATTTTTCTAACGGAGATATCAATAAAAATATAATAGGCTTTATGGATTTAGGTGAAGCAACTCAGGTTAATATTTTTAATGATGCATTGGTGATAGATAATAATACTGCCCCAAATGCTAATTTTTCTGATAATAATGGGAATAATTTATATTTTAATATTTCAGATACAACAGGGACTTCAGTTTATAATACAAGCGATATTAGAGGGTTTACAAGTGCTAGTCAAGAATTACAAACACAAGGCTTTATTAACGGAACAGATTTTGAAAAATATGAAAATGCAAAGCTATTAAAATCCTCTGCTTATATATTAAATCCTCAATTGGGATACATATCTTTAAACTCTTCTTTAAATTCAGATGACATTTTAGCGGTTGCATTTCAATATACGTTAGATGGTCAAGTATATCAAGTTGGAGAATTTTCTACAGATGGAGTAAGCGGACAAGATGCTGTTTATGTTAAATTATTAAAAGGAACAAGTATAAATACTCAAATTCCTACTTGGGATTTAATGATGAAAAATGTTTATGCTTTGGGAGCATTTAATATTTCTGCAACAGATTTTTATTTAGATGTTTATTATAATAATCCAGCGACAGGAGTTCAAATCCCATTTATACCAGAAGGAGCAATTAATGGATTGCCTTTAGTGCAGGTAATGAACTTAGATAGATTAAATACAAGTAATCAAGCAAGCCCTGATGGTGTTTTTGATTATATTAATGGAATTACAATAAATTCAAATAATGGCAGGGTTTATTTCCCAGTGCTAGAGCCATTTGGCTCGCACTTAAGGAGCCAGTTTTCAGACCCATCTATAGCAAATAAATTCGCATTTGATTCCTTGTATGTTACTACTCAAACTTTAGCAGAGCAGGATGCTTCTAAAAATAGATTTGTAATAAAAGGGCAATACTCTTCCGCTTCAAGTTCAGACATTTCGTTAAATGCATTAAATATTCCTGAGGGATCTGTAGTTGTTACAGCTGGAGGAGCAGCATTAACAGAAAATGTGGATTATACAGTGGATTATAATTTAGGAAGAGTGAAAATTATAAATGATGGAATTTTACAATCCGGAACGCCAATTAAAATATCTTTAGAGAGCCAGTCATTATTTAATATTCAAACCAAAACTTTAATGGGAGCTAGGTTTGATTATAAATTTAATGATAATTTTAATTTAGGAGCTACAGCTATAAAATTATCAGAAAGGCCATTAACCAATAAGATTAATATTGGAGATGAGCCAATTAATAATACAATTCTTGGATTTGATTTAACCTACACACACGAAGTTCCTTTTTTAACACGATGGGCGGATAAATTACCAATTTATAGTACTAAAGAAAAGTCTACAATAACGATAGAAGGAGAATTTGCTAAGTTATTACCAGGGAATCCAGGGGCGATTGGGAAGGATGGAACCGCTTATTTAGATGATTTTGAAGGAAGTCAATCGACTATTGATATGAGGTCTGTTTTTCAATGGAAATTAGCAAGTACTCCCCAAGGTCAGCCAGGACTTTTCCCAGAAGGAGTTTTGCCGTTGTCAAATACCTTAGAATATGGGTTTAATAGAGCTAAATTAGCATGGTATAATATCGATCCGTTGTTTTGGAGAAATGACTCTAGGACCCCGGACCATATCCGTAATGATGCAGCTACGCAGTCGAATCATTATTCTAGAGAGGTATTGCAAACAGAAGTTTTCCCTTTTAAATCACAACAAAATGGAACAACTCAAAATATTTCAATATTAGATTTAGCGTATTACCCTACAGAAAGAGGGCAATATAACTTTGATGATGGTAATGGAACGGTAGGTTCTGGTACAACTAATAACGGAGCAACTTTAAATAATCCAACGACACGTTGGGGAGGGATAATGAGAAAGGTTGAAACAACCGATTTTGAAACTTCAAATGTCGAATTTATTCAGTTTTGGATGATGGACCCTTTTGATGCAACAGATGGGGATCCAAATCATTCGGGAGGTAAATTATACTTTAATTTAGGTGATATTTCTGAAGATATTTTAAAAGATGATAGAAAGTCGATTGAAAATGCTATGCCTTTAACAGCTATTAATTATGCTACGGGTTTAAATGCAAATTTAGTTGATACAACCGTTTGGGGTAGGGTTCCTGTTGTTCAGGCGTTGGTTAATGCATTTGATAATAACCCTGATACTAGACCGTTTCAAGACATTGGTTTGGATGGATTAAATGATGCAGATGAAGCTTCCTTTTTTCCAAATTTCAGTAGTTATATAAATCCTTTTAGTGAAAATGATCCATCAGGAGATAACCACCACCACTATAGAGGGGATGATTATGATGCGCAAGCATTGAGTATTTTAGATCGTTATAAATATCATAATGGAGTAGATGGAAATTCAAATACTGCGGATCAAGACCCTAGCTCAAGCTATTCATCTGCTGCAACAACAAAGCCTGATTTAGAAGATATTAATAATAATAACAATCTTGATTTTAGAGAAAATTATTTTCAATATTCGATTGATTTATCTCCCTCTGCAGTTAATCCTTCAAATGTTGGGAGTAATTACATTACTAATGTTTTAGAAACAAGTGTAAATACAGCAGATGGTACGACTAAGACTATTCGATGGTATCAATTTAAAATTCCGATTAGAGAACCAGAAGATGTAATAGGTAATATTCAAGATTTTAAATCTATTCGTTTTATGAGATTATTTATGAAAGGATTTAATCAAAAAGTGGTGTTACGTTTTGCGAAATTAGAATTAGTGAGAGGTGAATGGCGAAAATATGCTGGAGGTTTATTAAGCCCTGGTGATTTTCTTGGAAATGATGATGATGAAACGACATTTGATGTTTCTGCAGTAAATGTAGAAGAGAATAGTTCTAAAACTCCTGTAAATTATATTATTCCTCCAGGAATAGATAGAGAGATAAATCCAAATCCATCTACAGGAAGTAATCTACAACAATTAAATGAACAGTCTTTGGTTTTAGACGTCTGTAATTTGAAAGATGGAGATGCAAGAGGCGCATATAAAATTATGGACATTGATATTAGAAGGTATAAACGATTAAAAATGTTTGTTCATGCAGAAGAAAGTGATATTACAAAACCATTAGTAGATAAAGATCTTTCAGTTTTTATTAGAATGGGAGCTGATTTTGATGATAATTATTATGAGTACGAAGTACCTTTAACAGTTACTGCCCAAGGGACTTATAGTACAGATAACAATAACAATGAAAGTGATCGATTTACTGTTTGGCCAGAAGCTAATAATATCGATATCCAGTTTAGTAAGTTTACTGAGATGAAGGTGTTAAGGAACAGCTTGCTGCCAGACGGGAATAGCGGAGTTCAGTTGATTAAACCTTATGAACAAAAAGATGGTCAGAATACAATGCGAATTAAAGGGAACCCAAATTTTGGGGAGGTGAGAGTGTTTATGATAGGAATTAGAAACTCAAAACAAAGCCCATTAAACCCTGGAGATGATGGCTTAGAAAAATGTGCAGAAATTTGGGTGAATGAGTTAAGAATGTCAGAATTTGATAATGAAGGAGGGTGGGCTTCAGTAGCTCGTATTACTACTCAAATAGCAGATTTAGGTAATATTACAATAGCAGGAGATTACAGTACACCTGGATTTGGAAGTGTAGAACAAAAATTACATGAAAGACAGCAGGAAACTAGAAAAAGCTATGATTTATCGACAAGTATAGAATTAGGTAAATTTATTCCAGAGAAAATAGGAATAAGTATTCCTATGTATTATAATGTGTCTCAAGGAGTAGTTACACCGAGATACAATCCACTTGATCCTGATTTAGAATTAAATGATTTATTAAATAATGATGTGTTATCTCAAAACACAAGAGATTCTATAGGAGAAAGAACACAACAAGTAACCAAACGAAAAAGTATAACGTTTACTAACGTTAGAAAATTAAAGCCGAAAAACCAGAAGAAGTCGCATTTTTATGACATATCAAATTTCTCCTTTAATTATGGCTATTCAGAAACAAAATATAGAGATATTAATACGGAGTTTGATAATAAGAAAAATTATAGAGGTGGGTTTGGATATTCATTTGGTTCAAAACCGAAAAATTATAAACCTTTTGATAAAGCTAAATTTGCAAAGAAAAAAGCATTTAAAATAATTAAAGATTTTAATTTTTATTTAATCCCAAAACAGTTTTCATTTCAAACCGATATGGATAGAATGTACTCTGAAAGAAGGGCGAGAAATAATACTGGGTTCGCATTTGATTTACCTACTTATTATCAAAAACATTTTTATTGGAATAGAATCTATGGTTTAAAATATGACATTACTAAATCATTAAAATTTGATTTTAACGCATCTAATAACGCAACAATTGAAGAACCTTTAACTTATATTAGTAGTGATGGTAGTATTGTAGATACAAGAGGAAGAGTTGATAGTGATTTTAAAGAAGAATATGCTGCTTGGAGAACAGAAGTAAGAGATAATATTAGAGATTTTGGAACAAATACACATTACCACCATAATTTTAATTTTAACTATAAGGTTCCTATTGATAAATTGCCAGGGCTTAATTTTATAACACTAACAACACGTTATTCTGGAGATTATGATTGGCAACGATCTCCAATAGGTGCAGACTCATTGGGACATACCATACAAAATTCGAATACAATAGCTGCTAATTCTCAACTAAACATGACGAAGCTTCATAACCAATTAGGGTTTTTGAAAAAAGTGAATAAAAGAGCTAGAGAAAGACAGCGTAGAAGAGTCCTAGATGCTAAACCACCAAATAAAAATAAAACTAAAGCAGAAAATGCAAAAATTAAAGGATGGAAACCAGGAAATCCTCCTGTAGATATAAAATTTGATATTAAAAAGTTTAAAGATTCTGATTCGACTCGTATTGAGCTTTGGAGGAAACAACTTCCTTTTAAACCAATGGATGTTTTTTGGTTAGGAATGATGAGTGTTAAAAATGTATCAGGAACCTATACAAGAAATAGAGGGACATTATTGCCAGGTTATAATCAAGAAACAGAAGTTTTAGGTGCGAACCCAGGGTTTAATGCTCCAGGATTTAATTTTATTTCAGGAATACAAGAAGATGATTTTGCTGTAAGAGCAGCAAATGAAGGTTGGTTAGTTAATGATACGGCAGGTTTAATTTATAATTACGCAACTACTTTCTCAGAAAGGTATGATATTAGAGCGACAATAAGACCAATAAAAACATTACGAATTCAATTAACAGCATCACGTAACTACTCTAGTAATTCAACACAACAATTCTTCGCAATAAATAATTCTTATATTGATTCAACATCTAGTGGTGAAATTTTAGATATTGATAATGATGGAAATAGTGATTACTTTTTAGTTAATCCAGTTCAAACAGGGAATTTTAGTATGTCATTTTTGTCTTTTAATACTGCTTTCTGGGGTGATGATGATTTGGATAGATCGTCTAAAGTGTTTGATAATTTCTTAAAAGAAAGAGCTGCTATTTCAAAAAGATTAGGTGAAGAAAATGGTAATAATTTAGTGGGCGTTAATTCTGATGGTTTTAGTGATGGATATAGTGCTACATCGCAAGATGTTTTAATCCCAACATTTATTGCTGCTTACACTAATAAAAGCGGGAATGATGTTTCGTTAAAATCATTTTTAAGCTATATTCCTATGCCAAATTGGAGGGTTACTTTTGATGGATTAAGTAAATTGGCTTTGATAAATAGATTGTTTAAAAAATTCACCCTAACACACTCTTATAAATCTACATTAAATTATGGTTCATTTACATCTAATTTATTGTTTGAAGAGAATAGTAACGGATCAGTTGCTAGAGATATCAATAATGATTTTATTCCAGATTTACAGATTTCAACAGTATCTATTTCAGAAAATTTCTCTCCTTTATTAGGAGTGGATATGACATTAAATAATAATATGTTGTTGAGAGTTGAATATAAGAAAAATAGAAATGCTTCATTAAGTTTATCCAACAATCAAATAACAGAAGTTAAAGGAAGTGAATTGACTATTGGTACGGGTTATAAATTTAGAAATGTGAGGCTTCCAATATCTAAAACACCAGCTAATTTAGATACAAGAATAGATGTTGGTATTAGAAATAACAATACAATAATTAGAAGAATTGTAGAAGAAGTAAATCAGTTAACAGGTGGTCAGAAAGTACTTTCGGTTAAAGTTACTGCAGATTATAGAGTGAGCTCTAAATTAAATGTTAGAGCGTTTTATGATTATGTTTCTACAACACCATTTATTTCAACATCTTTTCCTACATCAAATACAAATGCAGGAATCAGTTTAAGATTTACACTATCCCAATAATTAAAAAAGAATTAGGAGTTAAGAATTGAGAGTTATAAATTTGAGAATTATAAATTAGTTAATAATAAAGAAATATGAATATTCCAGCAGAATTAAAGTACACAAAAGACCACGAATGGATTAAAGTTGAAGGCGAAACCGTAACCATTGGCGTTACAGATTTCGCACAAGGAGAATTGGGTGATATTGTTTATGTAGAGGTAGAAACAGAAGGAGAAACATTAGCAAGAGAAGAAGTTTTTGGAACAGTTGAAGCAGTAAAAACGGTATCTGATTTATTTATGCCTGTTTCAGGAGAGGTGATTGAATTTAATGAGTCAATTGAAGCTACTCCAGAAGCTGTAAATAATGATCCTTACGGTGATGGGTGGATGATTAAAGTACAACTTTCTGATGTAAGTGAGTTAGATGATTTACTTACTGCAGATCAGTACAAAGAATTGATTGGGTAAGTTATATTAGTTGTCATTCTGAGCGATATTTTGCAAGCAATTTATTGCTTAGCAAAATGACATGAAGAATCTATTTTAAGGTTCAAGTATTTTTCAAAATGGCAAACTTAAAACTTTATCTTCCTGCAATAATTTGGTTAGTAGTCATATTAATATTGAGTGGTTACCCTGGTAATCAATTGCCAAAAATTGCAGTATGGCAGTTTGATAAATGGGTACATACTTTGATGTATGGAGTCCTATCTTTTTTAGTATTAATTCCTTATAGCAAACAATTTTCAGTAAAAGGTAACCGTTTTAAAATTGGTTTATTTATCATTTTGTTTGGAATTTTTTACGGAGGGTTTATGGAAATTCTACAAAATAACATCTTTATAAACAGAAGCGGTAATTGGATAGATTTTATAGCCAATTCATTAGGGGCTATTATAGGAGTTGTTACTTATCCTATTATGATAAAATTAGTGCCGATAAATAGATGGTTAAAAATAAAATAAATTACTGCTAAAAATTTATTAATTTTAGAAACTGAAAACTAAAACTATGGAACCAAAAAAGAACCCAAAAGCAGATTTAGAAAAATTAAGAGGAACGTTTACCCTTGCGGGACTGGTGTTGTCTTTATTTATTGTTTACGCAATGGTAAATTGGAAGTTTTATGATGTGCAAGCAAGTACATTAGGAGAGCTAATGGTAGATGAAGAGGAAGAAGATATTATTCCTATTACAGAACAAAATACACCGCCACCACCACCACCACCACCGCCACCAGCAGCACCAGAAATTATTGAAATTGTAGAGGATGATGTTGAGGTAGAAGATATCGAGATTGATACAGAAGTTGAAGTTGATGAAGTAATTGAGGTTTTTGAAGAAGAAGAAGAAATTGTAGAAGATGAAGTTTTTACAATTGTTGAAAGTATG
>JAESTF010000267.1 GCA_016763795.1 Flavobacteriales bacterium | reverse complement strand
TCTCCTACTGCAGAAGCAAAATATTCTCCTCCATTTTTCTCGGTAACGTCTCTTAACGCTCTTGTTGAAGATAGATTAGAAACCGTATTTCCTTTCGTATGTTTTAATACATAATCTGCAATAGCAACTAGTGTATACTCTTCTCCAAACATTTCTCCATCTTCACAAACCATACATAAACGATCTACATCTGGATCAACAACAAAACCTACATCAGCTCCTTGAAGCTTTATTTGTTTTGATATTTCTGTTAAATTTTCTGGCAACGGTTCTGGGTTATGTGGAAACTGACCATTTGGTTCGCAATACAATTCTATAATATTGGTAACTCCTAATGCTTTTAATAACGCAGGTAAAAATATTCCTCCTGTAGAATTAACACAATCAATCGCTACTTTATAATTTTTACCTTTTATCGCTTCAACATTCACTAAATCTAGATCTAAGATAGATTGAATGTGCTTTTCTAAGTATGAATCATCTTTGGTACAAGTCCCTAAATCATCTACTCCTGCATAATTAAACGCATTATCTTCAGCTATTTGCAATAAACTAGCTCCGTCTTCAGCAGTAATAAATTCTCCTTTTTCGTTCAATAACTTTAATGCATTCCATTCTTTTGGATTATGACTTGCTGTTAGAATTATTCCTCCATCAGCATTTTCCATTGGCACAGCAATTTCAACTGTTGGTGTGGTGCTCAATCCTAAATCAATCACATCTATTCCTAAGCCTTGTAAGGTTCCTATTACCAAATTGGTAACCATTTCACCTGAGATTCTTGCATCTCTACCAATTACTATTTTTAATTTTCCTTTATTACTTGTATGTCCCTTAAGCCATGTTCCGTAAGCCGAAGTAAACCGAACAACATCTACTGGCGAAAGTCCTTCATTTGGCTTCCCTCCTATTGTTCCTCTAATTCCTGAAATTGATTTTATTAATGTCATATTCTTGTTTTTTTTGCAGAACAAATTTACTGAATAAATTAAAAATTTATTCAGTTTGAAGTAAGAAGTTCAGTTTTAAATATTTTTGACTTTCATCTTTAAATTTAACCCAATGTAAGCCACATTAAAATGCGACTAACGAAGTAGCTATACAAGCTCACAGAATGTAAATCATTCTAAAAAAGAGTCAGTAACCACACAAATCCCTCATTATTTTTTCACCTTTTCAAAGACTAATTCGTATCATAAGTACAAGTCCAAAAAATCACTTGCGAAAGTCGGGGCTACTTTTTGTGGCTTATTATAACTTTAATAAGAGAATAAAAATAAGAAAAGATAAATACAGCAGCAATTACAGGAGCAGTATATGGAACCAGCCAAGCCAAAACAAGAGATACATTAACCAGTAATATTAAAAAAGTACTTTTGGTCATACTCCTAATCAAATAAGGCATAGGAAAAGGCAGAAACATCGTTATTGTGTTTATTAAAAAGATAATAATTAACGGCCAAGTAGGATCGAAATTAAATAACTCAGCCAATAGAAGTGCAAATAAAGTGTGCCGAATGAGTTCATTAGTAGGTGATCCTGCTGATTTTGTTAGAGAGGGATCAAGCCTTGCTACTGATCGGATTAAAATTGCAGCAACAGCAATTAAACCTATAATACTACAAGTAATACCAAAGTGCAACCCAACAAACATAACAATGATGGTATGAGACACTGCATCACAAACATTATCCATCCGAGCACCAAATTCACTTTTAGCATCTAATTTTATTGCCAGAATACCATCAAGATCATCCATGATATTATTGTAAATAATTAAAGGAATTAAGTACAAAAAACCATTGTCAGAAAATAATATTACCAAGGGTAAAACACCAAGAGTCGAGACAATGTTGGGGATATTTTTATATAATTTTTTAAAAATATTATTCACTAGACTATAGCTGATAATGGTTCTTTTGTATATAACATGTTCTTTTCACACTCCCGCAAATCTTCCATGGTATCTATTTCGTACCAGAATTCATTATCAAAGTAAACACAGTCAAGATCTAGACTACCATCTGCTACCATTTCAGAAAAAACAGCCTCATAATAATCATTTACTTTACCATCTAAAATCCAAGCGTCTAATCTATTACCAACTTTTTCCCACGAATCTAAAGAGAAACTATAAATGTTAACCGTCTTAAAGTTTTTTTCAGTTATTACATGTTCGCCAAGATTAATCGCAGTTACCTTTCTAGTCAATTCTTTATCAACTGTAATGGTTGTTCCATTCATCCAAGGTAATATATGAGAAACCGCCATTCTATTAGGGAAAAGCATTTCTTCAAGTAACGAAGGCTTAAAAATCAAATCACTTTCAATTAAAACAAATGATTCCTTCATTTTTTCTCTCGCCATCCATAGCGAATAGATATTGTTTGTCGTTTTATACAATGGACTTACAATATACTCTATTGTCATGTCTTTAGATATCTTTTTAAGATAATCTCTAATTTGCTGTTCAAATGGCCCAATAACAAGGACTAAACGTTTAAATTTATACTGATGGAGGGTCTCTACAAGACGCCCTAAAATTTCAATTTCATTTACTACTGTTAAACACTTTGGAGCTTCATTCGTTAAAGGGCTCAAACGACTTCCTGTACCTGCTGCAAGAACAAGTGCCGTAGTAATTTTTTCTGAGTTTTCAGTGTTCTTCAAATTGTAAATTTCCTTCATGTAAATAATAATTTTAATTCATATCAGTTCATATAAGAAATATCTTATACTTTTAGTCCCAGCAATTGACTGCTGACCTACAAAATAAAAGGTAGAAACATTTATTAGCGCAAACTAATAGTTACTGTTTTTTTTTAATATTCTTATACTAGTGTAAAACGAACTCTATAGGTAATCCTCTAGTAAAACTAGTTAGTTCGTTTATTTTTTTTGAGAAATATTATTGCAAATTTAACAATTTTATTCGAAATAAAACATCTAAAAATTTTACAAGCCTGTTGGCTAAATTCAAGCATTCTAAAAAAACTCCAACAATATACCAAAGAGACTTCATCTCCCTAAATTGATTTAAAAAAATACAATTACCCAAGACCTCTTAATTTTCACTCTATATACCTAAAAATGAATATAAACCCTATTAATTGTTTGTTAATAACAAACCGTAATTTTTGACTATAATTTGAGTAAAACTAACTTTACATGTAGCAAATGGAAGATGATTTTGATTCATATAACGATTAAACTGATTACACAGCATCATTAAACCGGTTTGAGAAAATGCTTAGAGCTGTCAAGTCTTACTTTTTTGAGTAGAAGAGTTTGAAGTCTTAGTTGATCATTATTTAGATAAAAGTGATATTAACAAAGCAAAACAAGCTATTGAATTTTCTTTATTACAACACCCTACTTCTTCTGTTTTAAAACTAAAAAAAGCACAGGTTCTATCAGCTATCCATAATATAGAAAGGCTAACACTTAATTCATTGGAATTATTAGAGCCTTTTAATTCAGAAATATTCTCAATTAAGGCAACACAATAAATCAATAGAAAACTTTTAGAAAGCCTTAAAATTGATTAGTGATGCTTCAGAAAAAATAAATCTTAAAATTAGTATCGTTTTTGAATATGAAAATTTAGATAAGGGAATTATTTTTTAATTATTTTAGTTATTTCATTTATTTCTGGTCCTTCTATTTTAATAAAATAAAGACCTTTACCTAGATTACTTACATCAATCACTTCCTTTTTATTCTGAACGTATTGTTCGCTAATTATTTTCCCAAGAGCATCCTGAATTGTTACAGTATGCCTAACCGTTAGATTTTTCAAATCTAGATTCAGTTTACTGTTAAAAGGGTTCGGAAAAATACTAAGCGATTTTTTTATAGAATTATCGTCTTTAATTCCAGTATGAGTGATTAGATTATCAAAGCTCCCATATCCCCATAATAAGTTTCCAAATTGAACACAAACCAACATAACTTGATCATAATCTGAGATGTTAACACCAGCAGGAATCGTAAATTCTTTTTCTCCTGAAAAATGAGGAGCCCCTGCCGCAGTTCCAATATTTGCTATAAATAATGCGCCTGTTAGGTTTACAGGAGAGGAAAAATTAGCGCTATTTGTCAAAAATATTTGAACATCTGGCCCTGAAGCCGTTAAATAACTTGAATCTAACCGTAATTTTAATGAACCATCACTATAACTTTCCAAAAGGGCATTTCCAACAAGGCTATAATCCCCACTCTGTAAGGGGGCTGTTCTGAAGGATACCAAATTTTGAGCAATGCCATAACTACTAAGTAGGACTAAGAATATTGTTGTAATTTTTTTCATAAGGAGTATAGAATAAATTAATTTTCTAAATTATTAATAATAACGTTTATTTCTATTTTTTCACACTTTCAAAGTTAAACGATACCCCACTATTAAAAATGGACATAAGTAGCAATCAACAGGACTTTTTTCTTTTTTTATGACTGAAGTTGATTTTTCCATTTTATCTATAACTGAAAAATGTTCAGATAAGTCAATAAATAGTTTCTAAAACGATTTTCTAATTCCTAAATTAATAGTGCTAGCTTTACCTTGATCTGCAGAAAGCAAAAATTTAGATCTAAACAATGTATATAAGACTTCTAATTCAAACTTCTTTGTTATTTGGTACTTAGCACCAGCTCCTACTTGGTAATAATAATCATAATTCCAACCAGTTGCTAGGTCTTTATTAAATTGAGGTCCATAATTACTTAATGCATAAAGCGTTATTTTTGGTGTTGGAAAGTAACTAAAAATTACAGTAACTGGGGTTGCATAACGGTTAAAAGCTCCATTTTCTCTTTTACCTATATCTTCTATAGAAAAATCAACTTCAGTAAATAAAGAAAAGCTATTCCCAATATCAAAATCATAAAAAAATTGAGTTGTCCATGTCGCATTATTCCAATCAATAAAAGGTTCATTTTCGGTTCCCTCTTGATCTTCTTCAAAAGGGATTAACAGAGTACTTTGTAAAGAAAAATGAGATAGTTTCTCAAATGGAGCCCATCTTATTTTTGGCCCTAAACCGCTTACACCTGTTCTTCTAGAAAAATTATCATCACTCCCTCCTTTTAAAACATCGAAACCTGAAGATGGTAATGGATCATTACTCACTGAACGTAAGCGAAGTTCAGCTCCTAAATTAAATTTACCTGTCAAACCATATAAATAACTGAAAGTAGAAGTAAAAAAAGTAGATCTAAGCCCATCATTATTCTCTTCAGAACCAGTAGACTGAGTGTATAGATTGTTAAATAATTTTAATTCGTGAGTTCCTTTAACAATAGCAGCCGAAACAACATATCTAGAGGCATTCGCACCTCCTGTAGTAACGTTATCACCCATAATAGTATTATTACCTGATGCATTTAAACTCCAATCATAAGCATAGTATCCAACACTATAATCATTAGCAATTTTTGTTGACTTATATTTATTGATAAAAGTTAACACATTCTTTTTTGATCCTCCGAAATCACTTGCATACCATTTAAAAATCTCTGAAAGGTTAGCTTTTTTAGCTAAATTATCTATTTGTAAGAATTCGGGATTATTCATCGCTTTATTAGTCTGAGTCTCCATTTGTTGTTTTACTTTTTCTGGAGTATAAGCAAAATTAGTAATCGGGGGACAACCTACAGCTCCACAAACCAATACAAAATGAAATCGGGGATCTTTATATTTCTCTATTAACTCTTTCTTTTCAAGGTTATTCAATGTCATATTTTTCCCTGCAATAACATGTTTTTTACCATCAAAAAAACCAGCAACCTCTTTAACCGATTCTACGGGGTATTCTTTAACTATCGAATTAATGACTATTAAATTATAAGCATTAATATAAAAAGCTTTTTTTTCATCATCTGTTGCTTCACTAAGATCAATAGCTCCTATAGAAATAATTAAAGCTTCTAAAGCTATGTTATTTTTAAGCTTACTATAAGTCACTAAATTATTATTGACATTCTCTTTTAAGAAAGTGTCTGTCTTATCAAAAAATGTACTATCCAATTTTGTTTGAGCGGAAGCAATCCCTTGCTGAATAATCATAAGGGTAAAAATGAGGATAATTCTTGTTTTCATAGTTCTTACTTTAATCAATTATTCTTACAAAGGTATCAAGCTAATACCGTTTGATAAATGGACAGAAGTTCCACATAATAGGACAGTTTTCTATTTTTAAATTTAGATGGTGTTGAAAGCAACCTCTATACAGTGTTACCTAACACATGGATATAAAAAAAGGAGTAGTTATAATAACTACTCCTTTTGAACTAACAATTAAAAAATCATCTAACGACTGTTCCTGTTGGAAAACTACCTAAATTTTGCCCAAAACTATGTGTTGTTGGAGCTGTAGCTGCAGTTGTAGATAAATTAAGTAATAAAGGTTTAAGAAAAAACGGAGCTGGAGAATTATCTGGGCTTGGCTCTACTGTAATGACTACTGTTCTTCCTCTTAAATCTAAAGGAAATACCTCACCTGCTGGAGCACTTAAAAAGAAATCTTCACCAGGAATTGGTGGTCCTACATTATTTTGAGTCCCACTAAATGGGTTTCCATTATCTACCGCGTTAAATGCTGTAAATGTACCTGTAGATATTGGCCCAGCATCACCAACTACCCATCCTTCATAAACCCATCCTGCAGGAAGTGTAGGTAAAGTTAAACCAGCTGCTGGTGGCATCCCTGGTATTCCAAACCAAATTCCATTTTCATCATTTCCGTTATTCGTTCCAGTTTCATCTGTTGGAGTTCTTAAAAACGCTTGACCTGCAGCAGTAGAGAAATCCCCAAT
>JAESTF010000266.1 GCA_016763795.1 Flavobacteriales bacterium | reverse complement strand
GGGCTTGACCAAAATTTAATTTTATTAGATGGAGCAACAATTTATAATGCATCTCATTTAGCAGGTTTTTTTTCTGTTTTTAATGCCGATGCTATAAAAGATGTTAAATTGATAAAAGGAGGAATGCCAGCAGAATATGGTGGAAGGTTATCATCTGTACTTGACATTACAATGAGTGATGGGAATTTAAAAAAGTATGAAGCTACAGGAGGAATTGGAGTGATTTCTTCACGTTTAACAGTTCAAGGTCCAATTAAAAAAGATACAGCTTCATTTATAATGTCTTACAGACGTTTTTACTTGGGAGATTTAGCACAGCCTTTTATTTCTGATTCATCAAAATTTAAAGGTAGTAACTATTATTTTTATGATTTTAATGCAAAATTTACTTGGATAGTTTCCGAAAAAGATAGACTCTACTTGAGTACTTACGTTGGTAGGGATGTATTTACATTTAAAAATGCTGAAGATGGATTTAAAATGGATACTCCTTGGGGTAATACTATTGTATCATTAAGATGGAATCATTTATTTAATGATAAATTATTTTTAAATACATCAGCTATTTTTACTAAGTACCAATTTGAGGTCGGCTTAGAACAAGATCAGTTTGAATTTAGATTGTTTTCGGGAATTACCGATTGGAATGCAAAATTTGATTTTAACTATTTACCTTCTATTTTACACAATGTAAAATTTGGAGCAAATTATATTTTTCACAAATTTACTCCAAGCAATGCAACTGCAAAATCTGGAGAAGTAGAATTTAATACAGGAGATATTATTGTAAATTATGCCAATGATGTAGCATTTTATGCTTCTGATGATTGGGATATTAACGAGAAATTAAGAGTACATATTGGTTTGCGTTACTCATTGTTTCAACATGTTGGTCCATTTAAGCGTTATAATAATAATGAATTTGGTACTCCAATAGATACTGTGCTATATAATAATGGAGAAACTGTAAAACTGTACCAAGGTTTAGAACCAAGAATTACAGCAAGATATAGTTTGAAAAATAATTCATCTATAAAAGCATCATTCACTCAAAATTATCAATATATTCATTTAGCAAGTTTTGCGTCAGTTTCTTTGCCTACGGATGTTTATGTGCCAAGTTCTGATAAGGTTAAACCTCAGTTTTCAACTCAATATGCTTTAGGTTATTTTAAAAACTTTAAAGAAAACAAGTATGAAACTTCAGTAGAGGTATATTATAAAAAAATGAGTAACCAAGTTGAATATGAAGATGGAGCTTTACCACAAGATAATGCGGGGAACAATGTAGATAATTCTTTTACATTTGGAAAAGGTTGGTCGTATGGAGCTGAATTTTTTGTAAAAAAAAGGTACGGGAAATTTAATGGTTGGATAGGTTATACACTAGCGTGGACCAATAAACAATTTGAAGAATTAAATAATGGGAATATATTTCCTGCGAAGTATGATAGAAGACATGATGCTTCAATAGTATTATTGTATGATATTTCTAAACGACTTACCTTAGGTGCAACTTGGGTTTATGCAACAGGAAGTGCATTAACATTGCCTGAACAAAGGTACACTGTGCAAGGACAAATAGTGAGCGATTATGGAGATAGAAATTCTTTTAGAATGGATGATTTCCATAGAATGGATTTAGCCTTAACATTAAAAGGGAAAGAAAAAAAGAAGTTTAAATCGAATTGGGTGTTTTCTATTTATAATGTATACAATAGAAAAAATCCATACTTCGTATATTTTGCAACTAAAGGAAGTGTGTTTGATGGATCATTAAACATACAAGCAAAACAGGTTTCATTATTTGGAATATTGCCTTCTGTTGCGTGGAATTTTAAATTTTAAAAAATGAAGAAAATCAATTTAGTATCACTTTTATTAATATCTATTGTTTTATTTTCATGCGAAAAAAATGTTGATATGGATTTACCCGAAGCAGATAGGAAATTTGTTGTTGAAGGAAGTATAGAACAAAATCAACCACCATTTGTAATTTTAACTAAAACAGAAGGTTTTTTCGATCCTGTAGATATTAATTCTTTACAAAATGCATTTATACATAATGCTAGTGTCTTTGTATCAAACGGAACAAGTAATATTCAATTAACAGAAATTTGTACAGACCAATTACCTGACTCACTCTTGCCAACCATTTCTGAATTAATAGGTGTTTCTTTAAACGACTTAACTTCTTTCGGTTTTTGCTTATATACCACATTAGACCCTTTAATTTTTGGAGAAATAGGAAAAACATATTCACTTACAATAAATGTAGAAGGACAGCGGTTAACTTCTACAACAACAATTCCAACACCAGTTCTTATGGATCGTTATTGGTATAAAGATCAGCCAGGATTTACCGATTTTGGTTATTTATGGTTTAGTTTAAACGATCCTCCAGCTCCAGAAAATGCTTATCGTATTTATACCCAACGAAAGGGAAAGGATAGTCGTTTTATTCCTGCAGACGGTTCGGTTTTTGATGATGGATTTTTTAATGGATTAACATTTGATGCTTTTATTTTTAGAGGGCAAGAAGTTAATTCTCAAGCTCTAGATGATGTAGCAGAAACATCGGAGTATTTTTTACAAGGAGATACAATTATTATAAAATTTTGTGCAATAGACCAACCCCATTTTCAGTTTTGGAACACATTTGAAATTGCAGCTTTTAATAATGGAAACCCTTTTTCGGCACCAGCAACCATAAAAACAAATATAGAGGGCGGTTTAGGTGTTTGGGGAGGTTATGGAGTAACTTATGATACCATAGTAGCTGTTGATTGAGTAGTTTTTACATATAAAATGGGGACTCAATAATTAAAATTTATTACTTATATAGAGAAGTTCTTTTTAAGGTATGATTTAATATTTATTATAAAAAATAGTCACGAATGAGACTCTTTTTCCTTTGTAAACAACCCAAATAATTATTATTTTTAAGGTCTCAAAAAAATCAAATTATGTCAGAAGAAATAGAAAAAGTAAAATGTTTAATTATAGGTTCAGGACCTGCGGGTTATACTGCGGCTATTTATGCAGCAAGAGCAAATATGGCTCCTGTATTATATCAAGGAATGCAACCTGGAGGACAATTAACAACAACTAATGAAGTAGAAAACTTTCCTGGTTATCCTTCTGGAATCACTGGTCCAGAAATGATGATGGAATTGCAAAGTCAAGCAGAGAGATTTGATGCATCTATTAGAGATGGTTGGATTACTAAAGTTGATTTTTCTGGAGATATTCATAAAGTTTGGATAAACGAAACAAAAGAAATTCATGCTGAAACGGTAGTTATATCTACAGGTGCATCAGCAAGATATTTGGGATTGGAGTCTGAACAAAAATATTTAAAACTCGGAGGCGGAGTTTCTGCTTGTGCAGTTTGTGATGGTTTCTTTTATAGAAATCAAGAAACAGTAATTGTTGGAGCAGGAGATTCTGCTTG
>JAESTF010000265.1 GCA_016763795.1 Flavobacteriales bacterium | reverse complement strand
GCTTTTCACGAATTTTTTGAACACGACCATGAAGTACAAGAATGTGAATTAGCAGGAACTACACACTTTCATGATATCGAGTTTGCTCATTTGGATTTCATCTGCGATTTCAATTTTTCAGCCAGTTTATTAGATGATTTTTTAGCTAACTCTTCTGAAATTATTCGTTATCAAGAGAATAAAGTAAAAATACATTTCTTATGGCTAGCAAAGAATATTTGTTTTAGTTCAATCTCTTTAAGAGGACCACCGTCTAGCCTTTAGTCCACTATTATTTTTTAATAGTTCTATTTAAGAAAACATAACTGTTTTCTTTTCAATCATTTTTATTTACCAATACATATAGTATGCTTAATAGTAAGCTACTTTTTGCTTTGGTATTGCTTCTGAGTACTTACAATTGTTTTACACAAACAACAGTATGTAACTATACTTTGTCAGGTAAGGTTATTGATGAACACGATAAAACACCTTTGATGTTTGCAACAGTTTACATTAAAGAGTTAGAACGTGGATCAGTTTCTGACGATAAGGGGAATTACAAAATTGAAAATTTGTGTAAAGGAACTTATACTCTAATTGTAAGTCATTTAGGATGTCATCCTATTACAGAAACAATTACTCTAACAAAAAGTGTAGAACATCACTTTTATCCAGAGCATCATACTGAAGAGTTAAAAGAATTTACGCTTCAGGAAAAAGGATACGAGGAAGAAATTTCTGTTGCGAAAAAAGAACTTTCTGTAAAAGAATTGAACCAATCCAGAGGAGAATCTCTTGGGGAAAGTTTAAAAACAATTACAGGGGTAACTTCTTTAAATACAGGGAATAGTATATCCAAACCCGTAATACATGGTTTGCATAGCGATAGAGTCCTTATTCTAAATAACGGAATAAGACAAGAGGGACAACAATGGGGCAATGAACACGCTCCAGAAATTGACCCTTATATTGCTGACAAACTAAGTGTTATAAAAGGTGCTGATGGAATTCGGTATGGAGCAAATGCTATTGCTGGAGTCGTTTTAGTTGAACCTCGTGCATTAAGAGATTCTTCAGGGATGAATGGCGAATTAAATTTAGCAGGAGCTTCTAATGGAAGACTGGGTGTTTCTTCAGCTACATTAGATGGTAATATTGGTAAATTAAAAGGATTGAGTTGGAGATTACAAGGTACTTTAAAAAGGTCAGGAAATGTAACTACTCCAAATTACTATTTAAAAAACACAGGGTTAAAAGAATATAATTTTTCTTGGGCGTTAGGTTTCAATAAAGAAAAATATGGCATAGAATTTTTTTACAGTCAGTTTAACACTGATATTGGAATATTTTCTGCTGCACATATTGGAAACTTAACCGATTTTAAACGGGCTATAGATGCTGATGAACCATTAGAGTCTGCTAATTTTACTTATGAGATAAACAGACCATTTCAACACATAGAACATGAGTTGTTTAAGGTAAAAGCTTATTGGTTAACAGGAGATATAGGAAAATTAAACTTTATATATGCCCGTCAATATAATTTACGTGAAGAATATGATAAGCATTTACCAAGAAATGATAGCTTGGCTGCTTTAAATTTACCTGAATTGCAATTTGAAATAACTACCCACTTAGGAGAATTAAGTTGGAAGCAAAATAGAAAAGGAGCTTTCAACACTCAAATTGGAGTAGCTACAATTAATCAAGCCAATACATTTGAAGGAAGAGAATTTATACCTGCTTTTATAAAATATGGAACAGGTATATTTTTAATAGAAAAATGGAGAAGTGATGATTTTAAATTGGAATTGGAAACAGGTTTGAGGTATGATTATATTTATCAGCAAGTGTATAAATGGAATAGCAAGGAAAGGGAGTATAATAGTTACGATTACACCTATAACAACATCTCAGGAAGTGTCGGAGCTATCTATAAGCCCAATGATAAGTTAACGACTAGAGTTAATTTTGGAATGGCTTGGAGACCTCCAAATGTAAGTGAATTATTTAGTGATGGCTTACACCATGGAGCAGCAGCAGTAGAGTATGGTGATACTAATCTAATTGCAGAAAAGGCTTACAATACTATTCTTGCTGTTGATTATGTAAATAAAGGTTTTCTACTTCAAGTAGAAGGTTATTATAACCACATCAGCAATTTTATTTACTTAAAGCCAACAATTCCAGCTACGCTAACAATTAGAGGTGCTTTTCCAACCTTTAATTATACACAGGTAGATGCTGCTTTAACAGGAGTTGATTTAAAAATGAGTTATCAGTTTGTTAATCATTTAACATGGACAGGTAAAACGTCCTTTTTAAATGCCTACAATTTAACTGCTAATGAATGGCTAGTAGGAATGCCTGCTAACCGATTTGAAAATATTTTAGAATATAAGTTACCCAAGCTCAAAAAACTAAGAGATGTTTATTTGGAGGCTGGTATTCAAAGTGTTTTAAAGCAAGATCATATTCCTGCTAATAGTGATTATTCACCTCCTCCAAATGCTTATAATTTATTAAGTGCTGGATTGGGTTTTGGTATTCCTTTAGCAAAAAAACAAGAATTAATAGTGGACTTTAAAATCAAGAATTTATTAAATACAGCATATCGAGACTACCTAAATAGGTTTAGATATTATGCTGACGAAATGGGTAGAAATTATACCCTAAAACTTAAACTAATTTTTTAAAATTTATAACAATGAAAACGATAAAAACATATTCAATTTTAGCAATAACATTATTCACTTTATTTGTAACAGGATGTAAAAAGGATGATGATGCACCATTACCATCAAATAATGGTACTCCTCCCGTTCATGAAGAAGAATTAATAACAAGTGCTATTCTTTCTTTTGTGGATACAGCGGGAATTCAACCATCGGTTCAATATGCCTTTAGAGACCCTGATGGAGATGGAGGTAATGTGCCAACACAGCATGACACGATTAGATTAGTTGCTAATACTTATTACAATGCAACAATTCAGTTGTTAAACGAGGCTGAAAATCCAGCAGAAGATATTACGCTAGAAGTTCAACAAGAGGATGATGAGCATTTGTTTTGCTACGCACCATCAAATACAAATATTTCTATTGTAAGAACTGATACTGATGGAACTTACGAGGTAGGAATTACAACATTTTGGTCAACTGGTGCAAGTGCTAATGGAGAAACTACAGTTACATTAAAACATCAGCCTGGTGTTAAAGATGGAACTTGTACTCCTGGTGATACGGATATTGAGGTAACTTTTGTTACAGAAATTCAATAAATAAATAATTGAACATTTTTCATTTTTAAGTTAGTATGTAGGAACGTAAAATAGTTCATTATTGTTTGGGGAGTGATTAAGAATCACTCCCTTTTTTTTAAAATTGATCCTTTTCCACCAAAATAAATCATAAAACAATAGGTTTGGCTATTTATTTTGATCTTTTTTAGTGTGTGTTGGCAAAAAAGGAAATGTGTACGAAGTACTTTTTTGCTTTGAGCGTTAGCCTGCCAAATCATTAAACACAACAATTGGATAAGTTGCACTAATACAACTTATCAGCATTATACATTCCCAAATGTAATGAATTGAATTCGGCTTATCAATTAAGCTACTTTTTGAATAAATCCTTTATCGAAATTCTCAATTAAAAGCAAATCTTCTTGTATCTTTGGGTTCGATACCCCCCGTTTGGGGTACGAAATCCTTCTCTTTGGAGAAGAATTTTTTGTTGCAAAACGTTGTATGAAGGCTTCCACCTCATACAGCACAACTTAAGCCCCAAGCATTTATCTTTGGGGCTTTACTTTTTAAGAGATTTGAGTAGAGACAGAATTTAGGACAAGTTAGAATTTTTGATGCAAGCTTATTTGGAGCTGATTTTTCCCCCAGCTATTAGTGACTTGACGCATTATTCCCAGTTGAACCTTAAGTCTGTTACTCATTTTGTAACCCAGGGCACTATAGAATCGATTTCGGTCAAAGATTTCAACGGTGTTCCCATTTCCAATATTTCGTTCCCCATTGATGAATACTTCGTTGTATAGTGCTAAATAAATTGTTCCTTTTTCCATTGCAGCCTTGTTCAAAGTCAGATTTACAAACAGGTTGTATCGGTATCTCGTCCTCATATCCTGATTATCAGAGAATCGTTGTTCGTAGCGAAACCGATGATTTGTGTAAATTCTATTCCCAAATTTTACTGGGAATAATGCCTCTTGGTAAATTCTGCTCTCTGCTTTTGTTGAATTGTCCGATCCATAAGCTCCAGTAGTTATATTCCCATAGCCTAAAGTGAATTTAATATTAGCTTTTTTAGGTTTGTAGGTAAGTCCACCACGAAGTAGTAACTGTTCAAGATCTCCGCCATGATTCCAATTTCGGTATTGAACATCTCCTTGAATTCCCCAAGGACTTTCTTTAAAAGTGGTATTGAAAAAATACATATACCAACCACCAATTTTGTTTTCATCAATTTGCGCTATAGTAACAGTTGGAACTAACAATGCGAAACTTAGAGTGACCAAGATAATACCTTTTTTCATCCCCCGAAATTACGAAATATAGCAACATTCCACAGGTTGTAAGTCTTTAATGTATTAAAAATAACCATCCCCTTTTCCGGCCCCTGTGTGAATACAAGAGTGAGCATTTATGTTTGGATCTTTACTTTTTTAGGGGTTTTTTTTGTCTAACTCCATATGCTCGATCAAGTTCTGAGTGAAAGTTAACATTTCTTCTATTTCACTCGTCTTAGCAATTCTTAGGTAATTGAAAATCATTAAGGCCTCTCCATTGCTTTCGATGTGATGAATCTTGTTGTTTTCTAAAAAAAGGATCAATTTTGGTGTAAAGAATTTATTGAGTGCTTCTTCATCCTCTCCCATAACCAAGAACTTAGAGGAGAATTTTGTGTGTAATTTAAAGCCAAGTTCTTCATATCCGGCATAGGACATTACACGATCAAAAAATTTACTTAAAAAACCTTCCCATTCAATTGCGAATTGAGGAATTTTATGGTCCAATCGCAAAACATGTACAGTCGTGTTATATACTTCAGAAGAAAGAAGGGCTCCTTCATCAAATGTGATATCAGAAGTTTCCCATTCTACGCCAAACTTTTTATCTCTACCTTTTATGCGATTTTTCTTTCTTTCTATTGGTCTTGATTCAAAAAAGTGAAAGTTTTGGAGATAAGAAGTATTCCATTCGACCTCTTTTTCAAAAGTCCAGCCATTGCTAATGGCCATTTTCTGTAATCGAGACTGTCTGCCAGTTAGTTTCTTTTTTTCAGGACCTATAATCACTTTTAAGCCCCTATTGTGTGAAGTTGAAGAATTGTGTTGCTCTAGCCCGGTAATAGTAACCTGTCCACCTTGGTTATCATGAATACGCTTGAATTCTATAATGTTTTCCATTACGGTTAGATCGACCAAACGGGTTTGTGATAGGTCGACTTCTACAATAGTTTTTGGGGGAATAGTACTCAACATTTTATTCAATTTTACAGTAGCCATAAAGTTGGCTATCCCAATAAGTTTTACCTTATTAACACCGCTTTCCAAGACTTCGATAGATGAGTTGGCATAAAATACTAACTTGAAAAATCGCCTAATTCCAACTTTAGCTAGTAGCATATGGAGAATAAATGTAGCGAAAATCCCAGCAATTATTCCGTACAACAAATTAGTTTGTAAGGTCACTATGATGGTAGTCATGAATATAAAAAGCTGTTCTACCCCTTGATCATAAGTATGCTTTAGTACTTTAGGTGAAGCTAATTTAAAGCCAGTATACACTAGAATGATTGCCAAAGCAGCTAAAGGAACTTTTTGTAGAACCGGTGCCAACACAATGATGCAAATGATTAAGAAAATTCCATGATAAAAGTTAGACCATTTGGTTTTGGCATTGTGGTGAACATTTACTGTACTTCTTACAATTACTGTAATAATTGGCAGTCCTCCAAGTGCTCCAGACACCATTGTACTCACGCCAATACCAATTAAATCTTTATTAAAGTCAGTGTTTCGTTTATAAGGATCTAGATTATCTACAGCCTTAGCACTTGCCAAAGTTTCGACTGATGCTATAATTGTTATGGACATCACTGTAAGCCAAAAAGGAAGCGTACCAATTTTTGAAAAATCGGGATAGATAATACAATCCAGCGGATTATCAGGAATTTTTAGTAAGAACTGAGGTCCTAGATCAAAGCTTTTACCTAGAAAACTCATTGAATGTGGTTCGAAAAAATTAAAGAGGTATACAAATGGAATAGCTATCAATAAAACCCACATAGGGGCAGGTAAAAAGTGAAATAGCCTGTTATTAATCCTTCCATAAATGACAAGTAATAACAATCCAGCACCAGAAATTAATGCCACAAAAGGATTGACATTAGGAAGCTGATTGAAAATATCTATCAATACTCCAAGTGTTGAATCTGCATTAGATTCAGTTCCTAATGCAACATGCATTTGTCTGGAGAAAATAATAATTCCAATTGCTGCTAAAATTCCGTGGATAACAGAAGAAGGAAATAGATAGGCCAATCGACCCATTTTTAATAATCCGAATATCACTTGAAATCCACCAGAGACAACAATAGCAGCTAATACATAATGTATGGCATGTCCTGATCCATCATCCAAAATAGCGATTCCTCCTAAAATAACGGCAATTAAACCAGCAGCTGGACCATTAATAGCAACATGCCCTCCTCTTAAAAACGTAGTTACAATACCTCCAATGATAGCTGATAATACCCCAGCCATGGGTTCCATTCCTGAAGCTATAGCTATTCCTAGAGCTAATGGCAGAGCAACCAATGCAACGCTAAATGCAGCAATTAGGTCGTTGCGCCAGTTCTCTTTTAGGCCTTTAAAACCAGAAGAAGGTATTTTTGAATCGGTTCTCATTAATTTACAATAATCAACAATAATAGCTTGTAAAACAACCTAAATGCCTTGTTATTTAAAATGGTATTTATCTCAAGTTATTAATAAAAGCTTAAATCCTTGTGTACATTGGGAGTGTATGGTTTGAGGTTGAGAGGGGAAGATCCTGTGGGTCTTCGGGTATTTTATCAAGTCCCATCTCAAGTAGGAAAGCCTCAGCTTCTCTTGAGGCTTTTTTGTTGTAAAACGTTGTATGAAGACTTCCACCTCATACAGCATAATTTAAGCCTCAAGCATATCTATTTGGGCTTTACTTTTTTATTGCTAAAATTTAATGCGACAGAAACTAAAATTTTACAGAAACTTATCTCGCTAATTTCCGTAACTAAAAGTAATGAATTAAATAATCTATTAACATTAGGAAAACGTCTAAATATTAAAAAATGAAGGCAATAATTATTTTAACAATTTTAGTGACATCTTTTATCTTTTCAGGTTGTCAAGAAGCTGAACGAAGGAATCAAGAGGATAAATTAAATCTGAAAACAGAGAAAAGAATTCATAACATCAAAAAAGGCGACTATGAAGTACTTTTAATTGATAGGTGTCAATACATCCTTTATCAAGAAAGTGAAGGGGTGAACTTGGCATATGGGTTTATGTCTCATAAAGGAAATTGCAACAACCCTATACATTGCTTTCAAACTCCTGACTCAATCCTTAATTCATCAAAATTAATAGATACACTAAATAATAAAACTGTCGGAGTTGAAAAAACAAAAAAATGAGCTCTATTTTACACCAAATATTAACGGAGGTTGTTAGGCGCTATAAAAGCAAAGAACAGCATAGGGAAGTAAGTGACTATATAATTGCCAAAGAATTTTTAAGACTTAAAGTCATTTCAATTGAATTGATTAAGGATTTCGTTTTTATTGCATTAGGAATTGTTTTAGCAGGTTTTGGACTCAAAGGATTCTTACTTCCAAATGGATTTATTGATGGTGGTGTAACAGGGATATCTCTATTAACAAAGTTTATGACAGGCTATCCTTTACCTATATTAATTATCATAATAAACATACCCTTTATTATTTTGGGGTATTTCCAAATTAGCAAATCATTTGCTGTAAAAAGTATCATTGCAATTGGAGGGCTTGCTATTGCTTTAACAGTAATTAATTACCCAGTAATTACTTCGGACAAACTACTAATTGCTGTGTTTGGCGGTTTCTTTCTTGGCGCAGGGATAGGTCTTACTATAAGAGGAGGGGCTGTTTTAGATGGTACTGAAGTGCTTGCTATTTATCTAAGTAGAAAATTTGGGATGACGATTGGTGATCTTATTCTTATTTTCAACATCATTATCTTTTCTACTGCGGCATACCTCCTCTCCATCGAAACAGCACTATATTCCATTCTAACTTACATTGCAGCATCAAAAATAGTGGATTTTGTCATTGAAGGAGTTGAAGAATATATAGGGGTAACTATTGTTTCATTACATAGCGATGAAATTCGGGAAATGATTATCGAAAAAATGGGAAGAGGAGTAACTATTTATAAAGGAAGAATGGGCTATGGAAGACGTAGAGAGAATATTAATGATATGGATATTATTTATTCTGTAATTACAAGGCTGGAAATTAGTAGGCTTCAAACAGAGATTCAAACAATTGACCCTAATGCTTTTATAGTAATGAATAGCGTAAAAGATTTGAAAGGGGGTATGATTAAAAAAAGACAATTTAAAGAAAACGAATAATACTGAATAAAAAATATTATGAAAACAATACTTCTATTGACAGATTTTTCTAATAACGCAAGAAATGCAATTAAATATGCAATTCAAGCTTTTGGCGAGGACGTTGATTATATATTGTTGAATTCTTACATCATAAGTCAGCCTTCAATAACTGTTGTAAAAGAAGTTGATATTATTCTTGAGAAATCTCAAAAAGGTTTGATCAATGAGTTAGATTTAATTAAATCTGAATTTCCAGAGTCTCTAGGTATAAAAATAACTACTCTTTGTAAATATGGTTCTCCTTCAGAGGCCATAAAAACTATTCAGAAGGATAATAAAATTGATATGGTTGTGATGGGGACAAAAGGTGCTTCAGGTATTACTAAAGTATTAATAGGAAGTGTAACCGCCAGAGTAATTAAAGAATCATTACTGCCAATTTTAGCAATACCAGAAGATGCTAAGTTTGTTTCTTTAAAAAATATTGTTTTCGCTTCAGATTTGCATAATAATCAGAATGAATCATTGGTTAATCCTTTGAAACAAATAGCCGAAAGGTTTAGTTCAGAAATTACAATACTTAATGTTTTGAAAAGTGGTGAATTTTCAAAAGGCATAGTAAGCCGACAAATTGAAAAAATGAAAGGTTTAAAATATTTAAACAAACTTAATACAAACTGGTCTTTTGTCGAATCCAATAATGTGAGCAATGCAATTGAGCAGTTTTGTGAAAATAACAAAGCAGATTTACTAACAATAATTGCTCGGCACAACAACTTCCTTGAAAGATTATTACACGATAGCGTTTCTCAAAGATTGGTGTTTAGTTCTAAACTACCAATTCTTACTTTAGACGATTCATCAATTAATCAGGAAAGATTAGATAAAGACAATACAATTTTAAAAACAGACATAAAAACCCCAGAAAATAAGGGTGTTTATCGAGGGAAAGTCCGAGATGTAATTAGTGTTGGTAGTGATTTTCTGGTAATGATTGTTACAGATCGACTTTCTTGTTTTGATGTTGAATTACCAAAGGGAATCCCCTATAAAGGACAAGTATTAAATCAATTAATGGTTTATTTTTTAGAACAAACAGAAGATATTGTACCTAATTGGATGATTACAAAGATAGACCCAAACGTTACTGTAGGCTATAGATGTCAGCCTTTTCAAATAGAAATGATAGTGAGAGGATATATATCGGGTCATGCTTGGAGAGAGTATTCTAATGGGAAAAGAACTTTGTGTGGGGTAAAGTTACCAGAGGGCTTACGGGAGAATGATAAGTTGCCTGAACCTATTATTACTCCAACAACTAAAGCTGAGATTGGACATAATGAAGATATTTCGAAAGAGGAAATTCTCAAACAAAAGTTAGTTTCAGCAAAAGATTATAAATTGCTTGAAAAATATGCTTTAGCTCTATTTGAAAGGGGAACAAAAATTGCCTCAGAAAGAGGGTTAATATTCGTAGACACAAAATATGAGTTTGGGAAATACAAGGATAACCAGATTTATCTGATTGATGAAATTCATACACCTGACTCATCTCGCTATTTCTATACTAATGGTTATGAAGAAAGACAAGAAAAAGGAGAGAAACAAAAACAACTCTCTAAAGAGTTCGTAAGAGAGTGGCTAATAGAAAAAGGGTTTCAAGGGGAAGAAGGCCAATTAGTTCCAGAAATGTCAGACGAATTTATCAACAATGTATCAGAAAGGTATATTGAGATTTTTGAGATTCTAACAAATACCTCGTTTAAGAAAGCTGATGTATCCAATATTTCAGAAAGAATAGAGAATAATATTCATCAATTTCTTTTATTTAATCAATTACCAACTAAATAAGGTTCTGTCGCATTTATTAGGGTAATTTTATTGTACTATAACACCTATTATGCTAAACTCAGGTTGTCCAATAAGTATTATTATGACCACGTATATTTATGAAACGTGCAGTTTGAATTAAGCACAGTTAAAAGTAATAATATTTGTCAAATACCGGCACAAATCAAATTACCCTAAATTCGTAAACCTTTTTAAACTTTTCCGGTCTAAAATCAAGAGCAGAAACAAGAAAATTGGTAGCGAAATCGTGACCAAAAAGAAACCCCGCAATAAAACATCAATGTTTATGCGGGGTTTAGCGATTTGTGTGTGGGCCCACAGGGACTCGAACCCCGGACCACCTGATTATGAGTAGTAATTTTATGGTCTTTAAAAATCTCAAATAAGTCAAAATGTTAACAACTCCCCCGCAAACGAAAGGGCTACAGATACCTTATAGTGTTTTTCAATATTTTTGAGGATGAGAAAAGCACGCAAAAATACACGCAATTAGTTTTTTTCACGTTAATAAAAGAACGTAAACGAAGTTACGAAAACTTATGGCTAAAGTTAAATTACATTTAGATAAGAGGACGCTTAATAAGGAGAATAAAATTCCGCTGGTTATTCAATTAGCCCATAAAGGTAAAACAAGAACAATTCCGCTGAAAATTTATTTAGAGCTAAAACAATGGAAAGAAGCTAACCAAGAAATTACAGGTGTTCCTAACTCAAAAAGAGCGACCGCTATGATAAGGAGAAAGTTATCGAAAGCGTCTGATTTTTTGCTTAAAAATAGTATTGAAATTGAATTAATAAATATCAAGGAGCTTAAAAATCTCATTCAAGCAGAT
>JAESTF010000264.1 GCA_016763795.1 Flavobacteriales bacterium | reverse complement strand
CGGGAAGAATGTTGTTATTGTTGGAGATATACTTCATTCAAGAGTCGCGCTTTCAAATATATTTTGCCTAAAAAAGCTTGGAGCCAATGTAAAGGTTTGTGGCCCATTAACGTTAATTCCTAAATATATTAGCTCTTTGGGAGTAGAAGTCATCACGAATTTAAAAGAAGCTTTAAACTGGTGTGATGTAGCAATGATGTTGAGGATCCAATTAGAAAGGCAAGACATGAAGTTCTTCCCATCATTAAGAGAGTACTCTATGCTTTATGGCTTGGATAAGCAATTGTTAGATTCTTTAGATAAAGAAATAATAGTAATGCATCCAGGACCAATAAATAGAGGGGTAGAAATTACTTCTGATGTGGCGGATAGTAAACAGTCAATCATATTAAACCAAGTAGAAAACGGAGTTGCTATAAGAATGGCAGTACTTTATTTGCTCGCAGGAAAATTGAATAATTAAAATTGGTGTTTAGTGTATAGCTGATGGTGTTTTGAGAAAAGGTCACCAAAAACTAAAAGCTGAATACTATAAACTAAAAAAGAATGAAAGCAATAATTAAAACAGAAAAAGGAGACATGACGATTGAGTTATATGAAAAAGATGCTCCTAAAACAGTAGAAAATTTTACTACATTAATCAAAAAAGGATATTATAATGGATTAACTTTCCATAGAGTATTACCTGATTTTGTAATACAAGGTGGTTGCCCTGATGGTACAGGTGCTGGTGGCCCAGGTTACTCAATTGACTGTGAGTTGGATGGAGACAATCAATATCACGACAAAGGAGTATTGTCTATGGCGCATGCAGGTAGAAATACTGGAGGTTCACAATTCTTTATTTGTCACAGTAGAAACAATACGGCTCATTTAGATGGTAATCATACTTGTTTTGGAAAAGTAGTTGAAGGATTGGATGTAATTGACGATATAAGTGAAGGGGATAAAATGATCGCTGTAGAGATGGTTGACTAACTATTCTTTTGGCGAAGCCAAAGATTAGAATTAGAATAAAATATTGATAAAATAAAAAAGTCTCTAACAACAATGTTAGGGGCTTTTTTTGCGTTAATAATTATTACATTGCCGTATGAAAAAATCAATAATCATTCTATTAGTTGTTCTTACAAACACATTGTTCTCACAAGAAAAATATCAAGGTTTACTTTGGGAGGTTTCTGGTAATGGGTTACAAAAAAACACTTATTTATATGGAACAATGCATATTAGTGGTAAGCTTGCTTTTCACTTAGGAGAGGAGTTTTTTACAGCTATAAAAAGTGTTGATGCCATTGCCTTAGAATCGAATCCTATTTTATGGTTAGATGAAATTGTTGACTCTGAATATGCAAGCGATTATTTAGGCTATTATTCACTTAATAGGCAATATTATAAAGGGTTTTATACAGAGTCATTTAAGGTTAAAGTGTTGGATAACTTAACCTTATCAAAATCAATATCTACCGATCATTATTTAACAAATTGGTTATTGTATCGTTCAAATAAGTCTAAATCAGATTTTGAAGAAGAAACTTTTTTAGACATGTTTATTTACCAAGCAGGTAGTAAGTTTGGTAAGCCTGTTTATAGTTTAGAAGATTTTAAACAAACTTCTGTTTTTAAGAAATTATCTGCTATCCCAGATATGGAAACAAAAGAAACTCCAGAATGGTTTACTAAAATGACAAAAAAAAAGTCATCTTATAATATTATTATTGAAGCATATCGAAATAAAAATTTAGATATGCTAGATTCTATTCAATCTGCAACTGCATCTAATAATTATTTAAAATATATGTTGTACGATAGAAATATCATTATGGCAAATAATATTGATTCTATTATTAGTAGAGGTACAAGTTTGTTTATTGGAATAGGAGCAGCTCATTTACCAAAAGAAAAAGGTGTTATTGAGTTATTAAGAAATAAAGGTTATACAGTTAGAGCCATGAGTACGACAATATCCTCTAAAGCAAAAAAAGAAAAAGAATTATTTAGTGCAAAGAAGAAAAATATACCTGTTAAAAATGAATTTAAGAGTGATTTATTTTCATTAAAGGTGCCAGGAACAATGTATGAAACTCCAGCATTACAACATCAACGGCAGTTTTTTTCTCCAGAATTAACCAATGGAACGTTTTACTGGATAGATCAACTAAGCACCTATGCTTATTTTAATGGTTTAGAAAACCTTAATTATATAGATAAAATAGATAGTTTATTATTTGAGAATATTCCAGGTAAAATAATATCAAAAAAAACAATTACAAAAAATGGGTATAAAGGGTTTGATATTATTAATAAAACAAAATCAGGAAACCATCAACGTTACCAAATATACCAAACGCCATTGCAAATTATTATTTTTAAAATGGGAGGGAATAGTAATTTTGTAGCAGAAAATGGAGCTGATTTTTTTAACAATATAACCCTAAAAGAAGTGTCAGAGAAATGGACTGTAGTTAGTCCTGTAAAAACAGATTTTGAAATTAATGCTCCTGCTTATTATCATTTTAAAAACAATAACAAAGTAACATCTTTGTACGGACATATAGAACTAGAAGCATTTGATAACAAAGACACTAATTATTATTTTTTAAAGAGAGCCTCATTATTTGATACAAGGTTTATAGAGGAAGATAATTTTGAATTAAATAGAATTGTAGATAAATTTTGTAAAGAAATGGACATTGATTCTGTTAAAAAAGAAATTCAAAAAATGGCAGATTTTCCAACAGTAATGGCTTATGCTAAAACAAAAGATGGTAAAAGTTATTTTTCGATGAAAGTAGTAATTAAGGGAGCTTATTATTATTTGATGACAAATGTTTCTCCAATGTATAAAAAAACAAATCCATTTTTTGATTCATTTAAATCTACTAAATTTTCTTATGAGTTTGATTTTAAAGACAAAATAGACACCCTAATGCATTTTACGGTAAACTCGAACTATTTGGTTCCTAATGATTATAAACAAGTAATAACGAAAGCTTACAATAGAAAAAGAAAGAAAAAAGAAACAGAAGATACTGCCTTTGAAGAAAAGGATTTTTCTAAATCATTTTATTCGGAAACTTACGAAAGGATTGATGCTGAATATATTAAACTTCATCGGTACAAAAATTATGCAACCATTGATTCTTTATTCACTTCTGAAATTAGACATATAAAAAAAGAGAATAAATTTATTTTAAAAAGTAAAACGAGCAAAAAAATAGGTGATTTACATGTTATGGATGCTTTTTTTACTGATACAAATAGCGTTAGAATGATAAAAGCAAGATTCATTTTAAAAGAGGGTGCGCTTTACACACTTAAAACCCTAATAGATACAACGAGTGAGCCAAGTAGATTTGTAACACAGTTTTTTGAAACTTTTACTCCTTTAGATACTATTATTGGAGTTTCTCCATTAATAAATAAATCTACAATGTTTTTTAATGCAATAAATGGAACTGATAGTTTAGAGAAAGAGCGAGCTTTAAAATCGGTAAAAGATTATGTTGTTTTTGAAGATGAAAATATTGATCAATTAATGAAAACGATTACTAATTACCCTTTTCCTTCAACTCATATTGAAGCTAAGGAACAATTAATAAAGGATTTAGGAATAAGAAATAGTGTTAAAATAACACCTTACTTAAATGATTTATATGCTAACATTGAAGATACAGCGATGTACCAGATAGCTGTATTGAAGTCTTTAATTAGGCAACAAAATAAAAATTCTTATGCATTGTTTTTAAAGCTTTTAGATTATGATATTCCTTTAGGAAGTGAAAAAAAAGATATTTCATCTTTAATAAATTTATTTGAAGATTCTTTATCAATAGCAAATCAAGTTTTTCCTGATATATTAAATTATACTTTTGTATCTGATTATAAAAAACCTATTTATAATTTATTAGCAATGCTAGTTGATAGTAATCAAATTAAACCAAAAACCTATGTTAAGCATTATAAACAAATATTAAGAGAAGCTAAAATAGAGTTGAAAAGCCAGATAAGCTACGAGCAAACGGAACAAGCTCAAGAGAATGGGAGTAAATATTATTATTCAAGCTACAAGAATAGGGGGAATAATTTGCTGGTAAATTATACTACATTGCTCATTCCATTTTACAATAAAAAAGATGTAAAAGAATATTTTGATAAATTGGATAAAGTTGTTGATTACGAAATTAGAACTGATGTAAGTTGTAAACTCATTAAAAATAAGATCCCGGTTAAACAAAAAGAGTGGGAGCATCTAGCTGAAGATAAGATTAACTATTCATATTTGTATGAAAATTTAGAGAATATTGATAGAGTAGATTTATTCCCTAAAAAAGATAGTATTCAATATAGAGTAGCAGAGTCATTACTTTACGATTATGATTTTAATTTTAAGAAGGATAGTTTAATTTTTCTTTCTAAAGAGAAAGTTACTGTTAAAAAGAAAGAAAGTTACGCTTACTTTTTTAAGAGTAAAAAACAGAAAGACGAAAAATGGGAGCTTGATTATATCGTTTTTAATATCTTAGAAAATAAGATAGCGCTAAATGAAGTAACATCGGATAAGGGAATTAAAATGAAAAAAGATAAAGATCTTGCAGAGTTAATAGAAGATCAATTAAAAGAAATTAGAATAAAAGGGCATAAGCGAGCTAAAGAGGATTGACAGTTACCTATTTTTCCATTCAGATTTTGAGATAGTTGTTGTTTGAAATAAAAATTAATGTATAACAGAATATAATTGTTTTCCGAATTACATTTAATTTAACAATAACTAATATTTTTGTTATATTTGAAAATAACAATTAAATGAATGGGAGTAAGCATATTTAAAAGTGGAGACAAGAGTTCTTTTGGGAAACAAAGTAGAAGAATGGCTCAATTATTAGCTATTGGAGCAGCTTCATTATCTATAACACATTGTTTATTTATTTTCTTTTATTTCTCATCTAATGCAATAGTTAAAGGTATTTCTTTAGTTTTTCCTCTAGCATATTTTACTGCTCTTATATTGGTAAGTTTTACTAAGATTAGTAATAAAAAATTTTATGAAATAATAGTTGTCATATTTATTGCAACGTCATTAGGCTTGCTTTATATTTCTTACCAATTTTCATTTAATAGTGAATATGTAATAATTATGCTAATGATTTACACCATTATGTTGGTTTCAATACCAACTCCAAAACAAGTGTTGGCATATTTCGGAATCATATTTACATCATTATTAATTACATTATTATTTTCTGAGATTTCTTTAGGGTTTTCATTGCTGGTAATAGTATCATTTGGATACGTTTTTGTTTTATGCTATGTGGTCTCAAAACAAAAGAAAAATTTGAATTATAAGAGTCATCAAAATTCAGAAATTTTAAAAGCTTTAATTGGTAATACAAATGACTCTATTTTTTTAATTGATTTCTTCTCTAAACAAATTTGGGATGCAAATGAAAAAACAAAAGAATTGTTTGGATTAAATAATTTGAAAGAGGTATTAAATAAAAAATATTATGAATTATTTTCTGATGAAGATTATATGCCTTCTAATAGGAGTGAGATTACACAACAAATATCAGAATATGGATACTATCAAGCAGAGGCACTATTTAAAAAGAAAAATGGTGAGGAATTTTGGGGAAGCATTCTTTTATCTCCTTTTCAGGCAGTTAAGAATAACTATTATTTAATACAAATAAAAAATATTGACAGTAAGAAAAAGTATGATGATAGGTTAATTGCTAACAATGAAAAACTTAAGTTTATATTAAATAGTTTAGAGGAATTTATTTATTTAGCAAGTTATGTAAATGGAGAAGAGAAGTTTGAATATATGAGTCCTTACATAGAACAATTGTTTGGGGTTACAAAAACAGAATACACTTCAGGAGAGATAAGGAATAAATTAGATCACATATATCACCCTGACGATTTATATAAAATAAAAGAGCTTAAAGAAGAGGTTTTTAAAACCAAAAACAAAGTAGATACTGTTTACAGAATAAAGCCCATTGGTAAAGAAAATTATATCTCGATAAATGAAACTGTTATTCCGAACTTAAATGAAACAGGAGAAATAGATCAACTACTTGGAATTTTAAAAGAAGTTAAGAATTAGCTTTTACTTCATTATTTTTAATGTGATTTTATCTCTTAGATAGGGAGTTGTGGATCTAAAGACTAGATGTTTTTCTGAAAATCAACCATTTTAATTGCAGTAACAGCAGCCTCATCACCTTTGTTTCCATGTTTCCCACCAGAACGATCAATGGCTTGTTGTAATGTATTGTCGGTTAGTACACCAAAGATGGTTGGTTTGTTATATTTTAAGGCAACATCTTTAATTCCTAGAGCTGTCCCTTCACATACAAAATCAAAATGTTTTGTTTCTCCTTGTATCACACTTCCTAAGCAAATAACAGAATCAACATTCGTTTTCTCATAGAATATTTGAGCGCCTAATGGCAATTCAAAAGCACCAGGAATAAACTTAACTGTAATGTTGCTTTCTGTTGCCCCATGTTTTAAAAGAGTAGTGTAAGCTCCATTTAAAAGTCCTTTTGTGATTTTTTCGTTCCACTCAGAAACAACAATTCCGAAAACCATTTTACTAGCATCCGGAACTGAATTAATATCGTAATCTGATAAATTGTTATCTGCTGTAGCCATTATTTTAACGCTTCAACTCTAGCAATATATTTGTCAATTGTTTGTGCTTCTCTAGAATCTGGATAATCAGATTTAATTGCTTTGTACTTGGTTTCAGCATTAGCAAAATCTTGTTTATCCTCGTAAGCTAGACCTGCCTTATATAAGTAAATAGGAGAAGTTAAGTTGTTCCCTCCATTTGTTACTGCTTTTTCGTAGTAACTAATTGCTTGGTCAATATCATTTAATTCCATGTAAGAATCTCCAATTGCACCAAGGGCAACAGTACTAATCATTACATCATCAGAGCTAAAACTTTTTAACTCATCAATTGCAAATTCATACTCTCCAGTATTTCTGTAACAAATCCCTAAGTAGTAATGAGCAAGATTTGCAGCTTTAGTTCCGCTATATTCATCTACAATATCAATAAATCCATAATTTAAGCCATCACCATTAATTGCTTTTTGTAAAGAATCTTGGCTAAAATATTTTTCAGCCATAAACATATCTTTCTGAGCTTCAAACTCCATAGGAGCAATAACTAATTTTTTATACCCAAAATAACCCCCTATAACTATAATTAGACCTAAAACAACAGCCATAATTACTTTTTTGTTCGCTTCTATAAAATCTTCAGTTTTACTGTAAACTTCTTGAACGTCAACAATTAACTCTTCGTTTTCTACTGTATTTTTACTCATTTTTAATCTAGCTATATTATAAGACTGGCAAAAATAGTTTTTTTAAGCTTAAAAGAATAATATAAGTCTAAAAATATTTTGATATAAATTACTACTATCCTTAAAGTTTTAACATTTAAAATGAACATCTTTATCAATAACAATTAAATTTGTAAAATGTTTTTAAAACAACTCTCTATACTTAATTTCAAAAACTATGAAGAAGCCCAGTTGGATTTTTCCGGAAAAATCAATTGTTTTTTAGGAAACAATGGAGAGGGAAAGACAAACTTACTGGACGCTATCTATTATTTATCTTTTTGTAAGAGTTACTTTAACCCAATTGATAGTCAGAATATAAAACACAATGAACCTTTTTTTGTGATAGAAGGTTATTATCAGAATAAAGGGAAAGAGGAAATTATTTATTGTGGACTAAAACGAAATCAAAAAAAACAGTTTAAACGTAATAAAAAAAACTATGAAAAATTAGCTGATCATATTGGTAGAATTCCTCTGGTAATTATTACTCCTTTAGATATTTTATTAATTATTGATGGGAGTGATATTAGACGAAAGTTTGTTGATGGGATTATATCGCAATACGATAGAACGTATTTAAGTAATTTATTGGCGTATAATAAAGCTTTAAGCCATAGAAACTTGTTATTAAAATCTTTTTGGATTAACAGAAGTTTTGAACAAGACTCTTTGGATGTTTGGGATGAACAATTAATTCAATATGGAAATTTAATATTTGAAGCACGTAAAACATTTATAGATGATTTTACCCCAATTTTTCAAAAGTATTATACTGAAATAAGTAAGGGACAAGAAAAAGTTGAATTAGAATATAGATCACAACTAAATGATAATGATTTTAAAACGTTGTTAACTGAAAGTTTAGCTAAAGATAGAGGAAATCATTATAGTAATACAGGTGTGCATAAGGATGATTTGGTTTTTAATTTAGAAGGTTTGCAACTAAGAAAGTTTGGTTCTCAAGGTCAACAAAAAACATACTTATTAGCTTTAAAATTAGCTCAGGCAGAGTTAATTCAAAACATTAGTAAAGAAAAGGTTATAATTTTATTGGATGATATTTATGACAAATTAGATGGTAAAAGAATGAATCAATTATTAGGAATTGTTGGTAGTGGCGATTTTGGTCAGGTTTTTATTACGGATACAAATTTAGAGCGAATACCTACGATATTAACTGCCGAAAAAATTGATTATAAATCTTTTAAGATTGAAAAAGGGGGAGTTGTTAATGTCTGATTCTCCTTTAAAAAAAACAATAGATCAGCTACTAAGAGCTTATGGTTACCAAGAACAACTTGATGAAATTGAATTGATTAAAATTTACGAAGGATTAGTAGGTAAAATGTTTGTTAATCATACTGAAAAAATAACTTTTAAAAATAAGAAACTTTATGTTAAGTTAGATTCGGCTTCTTTAAAACAGGAATTAAACTATGTTAAGGAAGGCTTGGTTCAGAGAATTAATAGGGAAATTGGTAGAAATATAGTAGATAAAATTGTAATTAGGTGAGTTTTATTACAGATATACAAGAAAAATTAGGCCGTTTTAAATTAAAAAAACAGCAAAAACGTATTAAACGAAATGTAAAAGCATTTAGTTTAGAAAAAGCTTCTACTATAGGTGTGCTTTATAATGCAACAAACAGAAATGAGGCAGAAACTGTAAAGAAATTTATTCAGTATTTAAAAGAAGAACGTAAAGATGTTTTATCTATTGGATTTATTGACTCTAAGGATTCGTCTAACATAGTTACACCCATATTAAACTACACGTTTTTTGATCAAAGTAATTTGTCTAAAAATTTAGTTCCTAAAGGAAGTGATGTGGAAAATTTCATGAATAAATCATTTAGTATATTAATTGATTTAAATATGGACAACTGCTTTCCGTTAGAATATATTAGTAGCCTATCTAATGCAAAATTTAAAGTAGGAACGAAAGGTATTTATAGAGATAATATATGTGATTTAATTATTGATATTGAAGATAAGTTAACAATTGATTTTTTAATTATTCAAATTAAACATTATCTTAAAATGATTCATAACTAAGATAAATCGCTAAATAAATAAATATAATCCTGCTTATTGTGAGTATATGTCTTTGTTACAATTCCATTTTTAACAAATAATATAGGTTTTTTGTAAATAGGGCCATCATAACAAAAGCTATGGAACTCTCCATTTTCGCCACAAGGATCGACATCTAAGGGTAGTTTTTTAATAAATGACTCAGAATAATCAAATCCAATAAGCTCTTTTGGAATTTTTGAAGTATCAATACTACAGATATGAGTTTTAAAGCCTTTGTTTATAAATTTAAAAGCGAGTTCATAAGTATTTTCCATCCACAAAGGAAATAAAGCTGTCATTTTTACTTCTGCTAGTTTTTCTTCTCTGTAAATTTTAAGATCTTCTAAAAAAATATCTCCAAAAGCAACTTTATTGATTCCTTCTTGTTTAAATGAGTTCAAGACTTCTCTCATTTTGATGTCATACTCATCATGTGTCTTTTCTTCAATGTAGAGTTTGATTAAAGGTATGCCCAAGCTTTCAGCTTGTTTCTCTATTAATGATTCAGGAACACCATGCATAGAAACCCTTTTATTAGGCTTGTAAATATTTGTAAGCAGGTATTTTATATTGTACTTTCCTTCATTAAGAAGTTGAAAAAGAGCAAAGGCAGAATCTTTTCCTCCGCTCCACGACATTACAATATCTTCTTTTATATTCATTATTTTATAAAAAGAAATTCTCCGGGAATAATTCCACTATTAAATTGATCTACTAATGCTCCAGTATTAGAATACCTAAAAATAATTCCATTCTGAACATAGTCTATGGCATCAGAAACATAAACATCTTCATTAATAGGGTCAATACCTAAGCCGTAGTATATGTTTCCATTATTAGTGATAAACGGGTTTGTTGGTAAAGAAACATCATTTATATTCATCCTATAAATAGCAGAATTAATAAAATAAAGTTGGTTCCCTGTTGTGTTTATTTTTAAATTCCCTGGTGATTCAGATGTATTAGGAAATAAGTAGGTAGCTTCTATTGATCTTGCTTGAGGATTAAACTTAATCAGCTTTGGAGTAGCTTCATTAATGCCTCCATCACACATTATCCATAATTTATTGTTTTGATCTTTAATAATACTATTAGGTTGTATTCCTAATTTAACACTATCTATTAGCGTGTTTGTGGTTGAATTTATAATCAATAAGTTATCGTTAGTTACATCGCAAACATAAACTGTATCATTCACTAAGATTAGCTCTTCAGTCCAGCCACTTAAGGAAATGCTCCCTGAAATTGTATTATTGGTTAAATTAACTATCTGTATGGAATTAGAATATAAATCGGTTACATAAGCCTTATTGTTGTTTATGGGCAATAAATAACGAGGAGAATTAAACCCTGAGATTGTTGCCAAAGTATTAAACGTATGTATGTCTACGATTTCAATTTTATTAGAGTTATTAATAACAATATAAGCTTTATCATCTATTTGAGTGATAGATTGAGCTACATTTCCTATAAATGTGCCATTGGCTTGAAAAAAGAGATTTTGAGTTACCGATTTATTTGAAGGTTTGTACAATGAAATAGCTCCAGAACCATTTCCAAAATTACCTTCATTTACAATCAAAAGATCAGCGTATTCAGTGTTCGTATTCTCTTCATTACAACTGATGCACTGTGGCCCCAATTCCTCCTTAGAACAAGAGAATAATAAGAGTACTGTTGATATGTAAATAACGATCTTCATTAATTGAATTGAAAAGTTAATGTAAAGAGGTAGTTTCTTCCTGGCATTGCTCTCCAAGCTATTGATTGGTAATCTTGGTTAAAAATATTATTAACTTTAAAGGAAGTGCTAAAGTTAGACTTCTTACTTGTTTTAAATCTCTTACTAATAGAAACATCAGAAAGAAAATTAGCTGGTAAATACCAGTTATTATCTGTACTCATAAATCGTTTCCCTGTGTAATTGTAGTTGTAACTTAGTGTATAGTTTTTAATCATTCCTCTTATTGAGTAATTTATTTGATGAAAAGGAACGTAAATAAGTTGTTTTTTTATAGCATTGTCAAAATCGCTCTGGGCTTTTTTATTGGTACTTAGTGTGTAGCTGTAATTGATAGTTGAAACAAACTTTATTTTTCGAATAGTTGTTTTGGCTTTAAGGCTTAGTTCTATTCCTTTATTCTCAACTTCTTTTAAATTGCTAGGACTCCAAAATCCATTAATTGTTGGTTGCCAAATTATCCAATCATACACATAAGCGTAAAAGGTAGTTCCTTCAATGTTTATAGTTGTTTGATCTTTTTTATGCGAATAAGAAATACCAAACTCACTCATTTTAGCTTGCTCTGGTTTAAGGTTAATGTTTCCTCCAGGACTCCAATATAAATCATTAAAAGTAGGGTAGTTATAGTTGATTCCTGCGTTAAGCTTAATGTTTAATTGTTTGTGTTTTAACAATCTATAGCTCATTCCTGCACTTGGCGAAAATAACTGAGAATGTGTTCCTATTTGTGTAAAGCGATTAAACGCATTTACATTTAAGCGTTTAAAATTTTTAGTTAAACCCAATAGCCATGTGTAATTGGTACGATTATGTAGAGCACTATAACCATCAGATTTGGCGGATTCATATTCAATTGAGATATTATTAGACAAGAAAAAGTTATGCTTTAAATAGTATTTAGTAAATAGCTTACTGTTAATTAATTGACTATTGCTTTTGGAGTTTATTTTTGCTAATGTATTTGTATAAATCAATTTGTTTTTTACCATAGAATTAATCCATTTATATTCTAGATTTCCTGTTAAACCTTTCCATTCTATTAATGCTCGTAACGATTCATCTTTTTGATTTTCATCATTAAAACTCACTTGCATTGTAGGGGGCAACATCCTATCGCTGTTAAAATACCACAAACGAACTCCTATGGTGCTGCTTTTAAACTTTTTATAAATGGCTTGCTGAAATCCATACTGTTGAATTGCGGATTTCTGTTGAGTAATGGTAGGTTTGTCTTGCAGAGCAACATTAATGTATTCGAAATCATTTTTACCAGTGTTGTAATAAACCTGGGTTTCGGTAAGAAAAATACCAGATTGCTACGAAAAGCATTTAGTACCAGTAGAGTGGCCCCGGTGAGTGCAAGCACCCCAGCAGAGATAAACAGCAAACGGCGGTGACGAACTTTCATGTTAGCGATGATTTTCCTGATGTCGGGCCGCAGCCCGGTTTAATTGCTTGCGATAGAAACTGCGGGCACTGTAAAAGTTGAGGCCGAGAACCAGGCAAGCGATGCCATAAGCGGCCCATACATAAGCACCGTAACCGCCCATCTGCAGAAATTCGATCATTGCTGTTGTCCTGTTGTTTCAGCAGAGAGCCGTTCTTGCAACCAGTTGCTATCGATCTCCTGTTCGACAATTGCGCCCTGAGTACGTTGCAGTGCTATGTAAAAATACAGCAGGGTAAATCCAACGGCCATGAGCAGCAGTGGAAGCAACATGCTGAGGTGAATGGATGGTGCGCCAATTTTACTGATAGATGCTGGCTGGTGCAGAGTATTCCACCACTCTACGGAAAAATGGATGACTGGAATGTTCACCACCCCAACCAGAGTAAGCAGGGCTACGGCCCGGCCCTGGCGGCGCGGCTCATCAATTGCCGAACGCAGAGCCATGACCCCAAAGTAGAGAAATAGCAAAATTAGCTCGGATGTGAGTCGTGCATCCCAAACCCAATAGGTACCCCACATTGGCCGCCCCCAGAGCGACTCTGTCGCCAGGGCGATGAAGGTGAAGCTTGCACCGATTGGGGCTGTAGCGGCAGCAAAAAGGTCCATTATTTTGATCCGCCAGATCAGGAAAACTGCGCAGGAGGTAGCCATAGCACCGTAGGCGAACATGGACATCCAGGCACTTGGGACATGGATAAAAATGATTCGATAGCTATCGCCCTGCTGGTAGTCCACCGGCGCAAAAACTAACCCCCAGACCACGCCGGTGGTCAGCAATAGCAGGGTGATCCAGCCGATCCAGGGCAGAATTCGGCTAGAGAATTCAAAAAAGTAGCGGGCAGATACTAACCGCTGTAAAGGGAGCCAAAGTCGCATAGTTAATCCATTGATACCTTCAGAGCCTGGCCTGCGAGCCAGGGGCCGAATACTAAACTGACGAGGCACATGGCCCCAAGCAGAGAGAGATGAGGCGCTGGTGATAGACCCCGAGAAACGGCCAGCACTGCGCCACTGCCAAATATAAGCACTGGTATATAGAGCGGTAGAGTTAACAGTGCCAGAAGTAGCCCACCTCCTCGCAGGCCCACGGTTAGTGCGGCGCTGATAGCCCCAATGACTATCAGTACCGGGGTGCCGAGCAGTAACCCCGCTATAAGTGCCGGATAAGTAGACCATTCTAAGCCAAATGGTTCCGCGAGAAGTGGGCTCAGTAATACCAAAGGCAATCCGCTACTACACCAATGGGCGAGTAGTTTGATGGATACCAGTAAACCCAGGGGGCAGGGGGTCACCAGCAGTTGTTCGAGTACCCCGTTGTCGTAATCGACGCTGAACAGCCGCTGCAGTGACAGCATGCTAGCTAGCAGTGCGGCAATCCATAACGCGCCGCCCCCAAGTTGTTGTAGCAGCGCTTTTTCAGGGCTGATGGCCAGCGGAAAGAGTGTTGTGACGATAATAAAAAACAGAATCGGAGCCAGTGCGTCGCCT
>JAESTF010000263.1 GCA_016763795.1 Flavobacteriales bacterium | reverse complement strand
ATGATGTTTATGTTGTTACCGCAATTAAAGAAACATTAGAGAAATCAAGTTTAGGAAGTTTAGTTGTTGGCAGTAGGGTTAACTTAGAAAGAGCTATGCTGGCTAATGGACGATTTGATGGGCATGTAGTACAAGGTCACGTTGACCAAACAGCTATTTGTAAGTCGATAATAGAACAAGATGGAAGTTGGACTTTTACTTTTGAATACGAACCAACTAATGGAAATGTAACCGTAGAAAAAGGCTCGATTACTGTAAATGGAGTGAGTTTAACAGTTGTTAATTCTAAATCTAATCAATTTTCAGTTTGTATTATCCCTTATACAAAAGAACACACCACATTTAATACTTTAAACGTTGGAGATAAAATCAATTTAGAGTTTGATATTATAGGAAAGTATGTGGCACGGTTGATGGTAAAGTGATTAAATAATATTTATCGTTAAAATACGTTTATAATGTTAATGGCTCGGCACTGGCTTTTTATTTTATTTTTTTCACCTTGTTTATTACTATCTCAGAATAGTGAAGAGAAAACTACTTATGGTAAAATTAAGGTCGATAAAAAAGACTTGAAAATTTATTCTCAAGCTTATATTCACTATCCACAAGTTTTTAGAGATTTTGATAGAAAAGTAAAGTTTGACACTACCTCTTTTGAGGAGAGATTTATAGATACTACCTACGCTAACACCGTAAAAATTGATTCGGATTATAGAGACCCTCGAGTGTATGAAACAGTTGCTTTAGATATTCGTGAGGGGTTAAGGGATGAAATTTGGTTTGTTTTTAAAAAGAACGAAGGTTATGCAAGTTTACTCACTAGAAAAAATCCAGAAGTAAATTCATTTACAGGAATGGCTTGGGTTTATAAAGGAGATTTAACAAGGAAAGAGTTTGAGGAGAAGTTTATTTTCTACAAAAAAAAATCTTTTTTAAAACGAAAAACTCGAAAACAATGGACAGATTTTAGAATTTATTACAACAATTTTTCTCAGTCTTTTACCATTCAATTAAAAAATATAAATGGTTTTCTAGATATAGAAGCCTATCCTCGATATACATCTCTTACTAGAGATATTAAAGATTCTCAAGAAAGATATGAGAAGAACAACGCAAAGTATCTTAAATATCTACAAAGAAGAAAAATAAAATTTGATAAAAAAATGACCAAAAGAAAAAACATTTTTTATAATTCGATTAAAGAATATGATGCTAATTTATGGAGGTCATTCCAAAAAAACTACATGACTGAAGAAGAACGTAAATTACCTAGAGAAGAATGGTTAAAATATTACGACAAGGTAATTGCAAATGAGAGAAAAGCAATGGGTAATGCCTCTCCAACACTCGGAAACATTGTAAGAAGTATTAAAATAGATGATTATAAAATACTGACTTCAGCTTCATTTTTATCACCAAATGATACTACAGTAATTAAAACCTTGTACCAAAGTAAAAAAGAAGAGAAATTGGCAATAACAAATATTTTAATAATTGATGTTGAGGCAAAAACGTATAAAAAATATGTTGGTTCTAAAGGGATAAAAGTAATAAAGATTGATGACCCAGAAAACACAAATAATGTTATGGTTGTTTGGCTGAGAAATGGAAACATTGGATTTTTAAGCCAATCGGAATTACGAAACCTAAAAGTAAATAAAAACGGACAATCTTTAATTACCCTAAATATCATCAATAAAAAATTTGCTTCGGTGCAAACCCTTAGAAATCAGTTAAACTTTTAAACCCATTTATTATGCCTTCAGTTCAAACATTTTTGCTTTTTGTTATATTTTCAATTGCCTTAATAGGTTGTCAAGGTGATGAACCAACTAAAGAAGGGTCCGCAGACTTAACCTATACACAAAATGACAAAATTAACTTTATTAAGCCTCCTTTTTTAGATAGAGATATTGAGCAAGAAATTTTTATGATTGATGCTCAAAAAGATGAGGAGTTAATTACAGAGGCTGGGTCTAAAATAAAGGTATATAAAAATACGATTGTAGATGCCAATGGAGACCTGGTAAAAGGAGAAGTTAAAATTGAGTATAGAGATTTTCATAATCCTTTAGAAATTTATTTAAGCGGAATACCAATGGAATATGATTCTGCAGGGATTAAATATGTTTTTGAAACAGCAGGAATGTTTGAACTGAAGGCATATCAAAATGGAGAAATGTTGAATTTGAAAATGGATAAAAAAATGGATGTTGATTTAATATCTACAAGTAATGAAACGGATTTTAATTTTTACAGTTTTAATGAAGCTAAAGGAGTTTGGTCGTACGAAGATGAGTCGATGAAAATAATAACAACCCCTAAAAATAAGACACAAGAAAAAGAAGAAGCAAAGAGTTTGATTAAACCTATTGTTCACAAGACTACTAATTATGCTTTTAAGATTGATGTAAACAAGAAACAATATCCAGAACTAGAAGCTTATGAAGGGACAATTTTTGAAGTAAAAGGAAAAGGTTCATTTAATCCGATATACTATAATATTCAATGGGATAAAGTAGAAATTGATTGTAAAAATAGAAGTCATTATGTGTTAGAGTTATTTAAAGAAGATACGTCAATATTTGTGGATGTAAAGCCAGTAATAAAAACAGAAAAGTATAATCAAGCAATAACAAAATATAAAAAACAGAAAAAGAATCAAGAGGAAAACCTTGAGGAACGAAATGATTTTGATGTTTATGTCTCACAATCAATTTCGTTTAACTCTTCAATATCTTCACAATATGAAATAAAGAGACAATTTCAGGTTAATGGTTTTGGTATTTACAATGTTGATCAACCAAAAATAAGACCTCGAGGAAGTATTGAAAATATTTATGTAGAGGGTTTTGATGAAAAGAAAATTATAAATAGAGCTTCTTATTATCTTGTAAACTTAAAGCAAAACTCATTAGTTTCTCTTTACAGTTCTCCAAAGTATTTTAAAGCAAGAGAAAATATTTTATGGGCAGTTATTGATGAGGACAAAATGATAATTGCTTCACCTGAACAAATAAAAACAATGAAAGATAAATCTCTTCATCTTCAAATTTTTTCTATTAAAGAAGGGCTTGAAATATTAGGTGACGTTATTGCTTCAAGGTAATTTACGATCCAAAAACAGCCTTTACTACTTCTCTAACAGCTAAAGATTTTCCCATGGTGTAATAATGGATGCAAGGCACTCCAAAATCAATTAAATCTTTAGATTGTTTGATGGCCCAATCAATACCAACTTGTTTAACTGTATCTGCATCAGGAGCGCTTTCAATTGCATCAACTAATTCGTCTGGCAAGTCAATATGAAAAAATTTAGGCAATGCTAAAAGTTGTTTCTTGGTAGAAATAGGCTTAATACCAGGAATAATAGGAACTGTAATTCCGTTTTCTCTACAAGTATTTACAAAGTCTTTAAATTTTTGATTGTCGTAAAACAATTGTGTAACAATGTATTCAGCTCCTGCGTCAATTTTTTGTTTGAGATACTTGATGTCATTTTTCATGTTCGGAGCTTCAAAATGCTTTTCAGGATAACCGGCAACACCAATATTAAAATTGGTAGGAGTTGCATTTTGTAAATCTTCATCCATGTATTCACCATTATTTAATCCAACAACTTGTTTTACTAAATCAACCGCATAGTGGTGACCATCTTCTTCAGGAATAAAAGCAGGCTCTGTTTTAATGGGGTCTCCTCGTAATAATAAAACATTGTCAATTCCTAAAAAATTGAGATCAATTAGTGCATTTTCTGTTTCCTCTTTAGTAAAACCACCACAAATAATATGTGGAATTGCATCTACTTTGTACTTATTAACGATAGCGGCACAAATACCAACCGTTCCAGGTCTTTTTTTGATGGAAATTTTTTCTAAATAACCTTTCTCTCTTTTTTTATAAACAAATTCTTCTCTATGATAAGTAACATTAACGAATGCAGGGCCAAACTCTATTAATGGATCGATACCATCATAAATAGACTGTATTCCTTTACCTTTTAAAGGTGGTAGAATTTCTAGTGAAAATAATGATTTTTTTGCTTTTTTTATGTGGTCTGTTACTTTCATAAATAATTTGAAAAGTGCGTTAGTTCGAGTGAAATTCTGTAAGAATTTTGTATCGAGAACAGCTGTTTGATAAAATCATTTTGTTCTCGATATAATTTTTCCACAAAAAATCACTCGAATTGACAATGATTTTTCATTAACGGACATTATCCGCCAAATTTAGTTTGCAAATGTAATGTCAGAAGTTGTTAAAACAAAATTATATTTTATTAAATCTAATTTTTTTACTCTTGTAAGGGAATATTTAAAGAAGTAAGTTTGTAGACTTATTAAAGAAGCATGAAAAACATTAGAAATTTTTGTATTATCGCACACATTGACCATGGTAAAAGTACGTTGGCTGATAGATTATTACAAACAACGGGAACAATATCAGACAGAGATTTGCAAGAGCAAACCTTAGATGATATGGATATTGAGCGTGAGAGAGGGATTACCATTAAGAGCCATGCTATACAAATGGAGCACACTTATGAGGGAGAGGATTATATTTTAAATTTAATTGACACACCTGGACACGTTGATTTTTCTTATGAAGTTTCTCGTTCTATTGCTTCTTGTGAAGCGGCTTTATTAATTGTTGATGCGACACAAGGAATACAAGCACAAACGATTTCTAACCTTTATTTAGCCATTGAAAATGACTTGGAAATTATTCCAATTTTAAATAAAATGGATTTGCAAAGTGCAATGCCAGAGGATGTTAAAGATCAAATTGTAGATTTGATAGGTTGTGAAAGGGAAGATATTATTGCTGCCAGTGGAAAAACAGGGATGGGAGTTGATGAAATATTAAAAGCAGTAATAGAAAGAGTCCCACCACCAAAAGGAGATCCAAAAGCACCATTTCAAGCACTAATTTTTGATTCTGTTTTTGATTCTTATAGAGGTATTTGCGCTTATTATAAAGTGTTAAATGGAGAAATTAAAAAAGGAGAAAAAGTAAAGTTTATCAACACGGATAAAGAATATTTTGCGGATGAAATAGGCGTTTTAAAGCTTAAAAAAGAATCTAGAAAAATAATGAAAACAGGAGATGTTGGATACATTTTTTCTGGAATTAAGATAGCCAAAGAGGTTAAAGTAGGAGATACAATTACTACTGTAGAAAACCCTGCAGAGGCAATTCAAGGATTTGAGGAGGTTAAACCAATGGTTTTTGCGGGGATTTATCCTGTTGATACAGATGAATTTGAAGAATTGAGAGATGCAATGGAGAAATTGCAGTTAAACGATGCTTCGTTAACTTTTGAGCCAGAAAGTTCTGCTGCTTTAGGTTTTGGATTTAGATGTGGGTTCTTAGGAATGCTTCATATGGAAATCATCCAAGAACGATTGGAGCGTGAGTTTAATATGACTGTTATTACAACTGTTCCCAATGTATCTTACCAAGCATTTTTAACAAGAGATAAAGAAACACCAATTATTGTAAATAACCCTACCGATTTTCCTGATCCGAGTATGATACACCGAATGGAAGAGCCTTATATTAGAGCTTCTATTATTACCAAGTCGGATTATGTTGGGCCGATAATGAGTTTGTGTATTTCAAAGAGAGGGGAGTTAACCAATCAGGTTTATTTAACAACAGATAGGGTTGAATTAACGTTTCATGTGCCGTTAGCAGAGATTGTTTTTGATTTTTATGATCGCTTAAAGTCTATTTCAAAAGGGTATGCTTCATTTGATTACCATTCTATTGGGTTTAGAGAGGCTAAACTGGTAAAAATGGATATCATGTTGAATGGAGACATGGTTGATGCGTTGTCTGCGTTAGTTCATGCTGATAATGCACATGAATTAGGTAAGAAAATTTGTAAGAAATTAAGAGAATTAATACCAAGACAACAGTTTGCTATTGCAATACAAGCGGCAATTGGAGCAAAAATTATTTCTAGAGAGTCTTTATCTGCGTTACGTAAAGATGTAACTGCCAGGTGTTATGGTGGAGATATTTCGCGTAAGCGTAAATTGTTAGAAAAACAAAAAAAGGGTAAAAAGAAGATGAAGCAAATTGGTAATGTTGAGGTGCCGCCAAAGGCTTTCTTAGCAGTGTTAAAGTTAAATGATTAAAAGAGTTCCTTCTAACCTTAACTAAATAGTGCTTTTACTAGAGGTAAAGATGTACATCCATATTACCCTAGAGAATTTAAAGTTGATTGGAGCTAATATTATTAGCGAACAAAAAATTAAAGCAATTAGTGTGTAAACAGACTCAATAAAGAATTGTGAAATAACGTAGGTTGCTATTGCTTCCCCTATAGTTAATCCGTAAGTAACATACATTGCTCCATAAAAAAAGCCAGGTTCAATTTCAAATTTGTAATTACAACTTGGGCAAGTTTCGTTCATTTTTCCAAAACTGAAAAGATTCTCTTTTTCATACACATCACCGTTTTCGCATTTTGGGCACTTATGACTGATTATTGATTTTATTCTTGACATCTCTTTTTTTAACAAAAGTCCTTAAATACTGTGGAAAACCGTAGGAGTAAACTTGCTTTTAATAGGATAAATCACGCTTTTTGTTATCTTTGGATTATGAATAAGTTCCCAATTCTTAATATAAATCAGTTTAAAATTGAAAAAGGAAAAGAGGATTTATATGCTAGTATTTTATCAGAACACCTTGTAGTACATGATGCTACGATAAACAAGCCACATAAACATGATTTTTACCTAATTGTTCTTTTTACAAAAGGTGTAGGTGTCCATGAGATAGACTTTAAGACTCATCCTGTAAAAGAAGGAGCTTTGTTTTTAATTAAACCCGGACAAACGCATTATTGGAAATTTTCTGAAAAAGCTGAAGGGTATATATTCTTTCATTCCAAATCGTTTTATGACTTCCACTTCCCGAATAAGGGGATAGATAATTACCCTTTTTTTTACTCTTGGTTTAATGCTTCAGCTTTATATTTGAATAAAAGTGATGCAGTAAATTTTATTGATTTATTTAAAAAAATAATTGAAGAAAACACTGCTAAAGAATTGTTTGGAGTACAAAAAATCAGTTTGTTAATAGATAGCTTATATATTGATACGACAAGGTTGTTTATGAGGCTTGCTGATTTTAAAATTGATGCTAATAAAAAGAGAATTAGTCATTTTAATGAACTGGAACGATTAATAGAAAGTAATTACTTGGCAGAAAAACGACCGAAATTTTATGCAGAAAAATTAAATGTGAGTATAAAACATTTAAATAAAATTGTGAATACAACGGTTGGGAAATCTACGAGTGAATTGGTTCAAGAGCGGATAGTTTTGGAGGCAAAACGATTATTGGTTCATGGGAATTACACCAGTCAAGAAATTGCTTTTACCTTAGGTTTTGACGATCCTTCTTATTTTTCTAGAATCTTTAAAAAAAAGTGTGGTTTTTCTCCTACTGAATTTGTCAAGAAGTACGAGTAGTTACTACCTTCTAAAAAGTGTTTTAACCTCTGGTGCTTTTGAGAAGAATGCGCAGCTCTGCGTAAAACAAAAAGAAGAGTGAAAAACAAAGGGTTAGTATTCTTTTAATTAAAAATTAGATTCTAAAATTGCTGAGGTTGTCTTGGCATGTTATTCATTCTCTAAAAATAAATTTTAGTTTTCAATCTGTGCCCATTCTGTCCAAGAACCATCATAAATAGCTGTTCTGTTAGGTAAAACAAGTTCTCCAGCAAGTAAAATAATGCATGCGGTAAGTCCTGAACCACAAGAATAGATTAGTTCCTTGTTTTCTAGATTGATTTTAGAAAAAATCTCTTTTAATTGTTCTTTTGATTTATATTTTCCATTTTCTAAAACCTCTCCAAAAGGAATGTTAAAAGAGTTTGGAATATGACCACTTCTCAAACCTTCTCTTGGTTCTGGCGCAGTTCCGTTAAACCTTCCGGCAGAACGAGCATCAATAATAATTTCGTTTTTGTTGTTGAGGTTTGATTTTATAAGATCATAATTTTTCACACACTCTAAATTCAGTAGAGCTTTAAAATTTCCTAAATTGTATTGTTGGGTTTCAATTTTTTCTGTTGGAAAGCTGTTTTCTAACCAGTTTGGTAAACCTCCATTTAGAACCGCTACATTTTTATGCCCCATTATTTTAAACATCCACCAAACTCTCGGACTAGAGTAAATACCTAGAGCATCGTAAACAACAATTTTACTAGAATTATTTATTCCTAATTTCTGACATTCAGACTCAAACTGTGTTGCACTTGGAAGCGTATTTGGAAAACGGCTATTTTTATCACTAAAATTGTTTTTAAGATCAAAATAGCGAGCATTAGGGATTCTATTATCAACACTTTTGTTGCTGGTTGTAATTGCTTGCTGACTGGCATCTAAAACAATAAGGGCAGGGTCGTTGAGGTTTTCAAAAAGCCAGCGAGAGGAAACAATAGGGGCAGTCATCTAATTTAGTTTTGCAATTATTATTAAATCGGTAACGGTGTCTTCATTAGTATCGGTAGATATTATTCGTTTTATATATGTTGGGGTAAAATTATTTTCTTCTAACATTTTAATTAAGTCTTTTTCTTGGTAATAATACATGTATATTTCATCACCTTGGCTCCCTTTTTTTAAGCCCGAATTTTTGTAATTAGCCTCTATTGTGCTAATATAAATAACCCCATTAGGGTTTAGTATTTTAGAAGAATCTGAAATTAATTGAGATGTTTCTTCTATTGATAAGTATGGCAGGAAAAACCCAGACATAATTGCATCAAACTTTTTGTTTAAACTTAGTACGTTTTTAGAGTTTAACAACATAAAACCTGCTTTTGGGTTATTAGCTTCTGCTAATTCAATCATATTTGGAGCCAAATCGGTTCCTAAAACGTTGAAATCATCACGTTTATATAACAAGTATTTAGTAATATTTCCTGGTCCGCAAGCTAATTCTAAAATGGAAGCATTTTTTGGTTTAACGGCTTCACAAAAGAAATCAAATGTCTTATGATACAAGCTAACATCCATAAATTTTTCTTGATAAACTTGAGCGTATTTATTGAAAATTTGAGGAGGAGTTGAGGTATTTGTCATTTAATTAAAATCATTGTTCTTGATAAAGTTAAAACTTAATTTAACACCAAAAGAATTGTAATTTTTGTTTTTAAAACTTACAAATGCTTCTACATCAAATAATAAAAACACATTTTTTAATCCATACCCAAATTCATAATAATGTTTTTGTTGAGGGGTGTATAAATAGTTGGCATATAATCCTTCAGATAAAAAAGAGGAGTTTAAAAGGGGTAGGTTTTTAAATAACAAAAAGTTATCTTCAATTGTAAAATGGGCTTCAAAAAAGTAATTGTTGGCATTGTAATTATAAAAATCTAAGAGTTTAAAAGAGGTTATACTTGAGTTGCCAATAAAGTAAAAAGGTTGTGTGTTAAAACTTTTATAATCAGCAAAATAGAGTGTATTATTGTTTAAAAACTTCCCTCCACCAACATACCACCCAACTTTATCAATTAAATTAATACTTTTAACTTGATGCACAGCAGCTTCTAATCTTGTATAATCTGATTGACTTTCAATAGCGTTTTTAACGCCTTGCTTATAAATAAGGTAGAATGTTGGATATTTTGAGCGCAGCATTTGTTTATTACCATCTCTATATCTGAAATGTTGTTTTGGTGTATAACTTAAAATTGCAGATACGTTTAAAGCTTTGTGGCTGTTAAAAATAAAAGAAGAAGTACTGCTATCTGTAATGCTTGGAGTGTTTAAAGTGTATTCTTTATCATTGTATTTAATTACTGTAAAGTCGGAAGTGTTAAATAGTTGGGTTCTGTCAGCATACTCAGCTGAAACATTAAGGTTTAATCCATTAGTAATATCAAATGAATTACCAATAAGGGCAAAATCTTTTTGGTAGAGTTTTTTATAGTTTTCAGAGAAGAATAAAGTAGCAATACTATTAAAAAAATTAGGCATTGGCTTATTACTATTAAAATCACTTGTTATTCGTCCGCCCGAAAAATAAAAACGAGCCCTTTTTTTCATGTTATATTGTGATTTAAAGTCAAACTTTCCCATAATGGATTTTCTCGAAAAAGCATAAAATGCAGTAGGTTCTATTTTCCAGTAGTTGCCTTTTTTGTATTTTATTTTGTAAGAAAATAGTGTTTTTTTTAGTACAAACCCATCTACTGTATTAAAGTTTAAACTAAGTTTAGAAAATAAACCAGGTATTTTGAGTTTAGAATTCTTGTTGTTGCTTTTTATGGTGCCATTAAAAAAGAGAAGATCTCCAAAAAGACTTCGATCTTTATTAACTACCGTATCTCCACTTTCTATTCGTGTTAATGAATCTCGAGTATTGTATATTATATTTTCTTCTTGTGAGAGAGGAACATCTCTAACAGCATTCCAAACACTATCATTTTGCACAAAAGCACTATCAGCATATTCTGTTTTATGATGGTAAGTAACTTCTAAGACAGAATCTTTTGGTAATTTCTTTTTTTCTTCTGTTGCTTGTTTATTTACCAAACGAACCAGTTTCATTGTCTCGCCTCTTGTCAGCTTTTCTTGATCCATTAAGGTTTTAATTCTTTGAGTTGTTTTTACTGCTTTTTTAGAGGTATTGGGCGTCAACTCTTCCTCTTTAAACTCTTCAGTAATAGGCGCACTAACCAATGATTTTATTTTTTTATCAACTTTAGGGTCTGTTTTGAGTTCAATATCACTCATAGAAACAATGTATTTAAAATGCCCTTTAAAACCCATTGCCTTTGCTTTTACCTTTAATTCTTGGTTAATTGGCATCCAGGCATTGTCAGAAATTTCAGAATAGATTTGTTTGTATTCGATTTCTGTAAATTGTTGTTTAAACTTAACATCAACACTATTAATATTCCACGAACCCTCATTAATATAAATGTAACCATTCATTAAATCGGTTCCTTTTCGTTTCGGAATAATTTTTATTTTGTTTACGGTGTTTTCTCCTTCAAGGTAAGTGCTCATTAACTCAAACTTATAAACTGCGAAAGCACTTTTACTCAGTGGTGATACAATTTGTGTACCTCCTAAATCGTAAAAACTAAAATTTATAAAAGGAGATTTCCCTTTTGTGGTGTCGCCACTGGCACTTCTTATCGAGATTATTTTTTCTTTTACAATGTTAGGACGTTTATAACTGTACTGCATTATTGTTTCAGTAAGATCACCAGCTTTTAGTTGTTTAAGATCTTTTTCTTCAGCAAAAAGTTTGGCAAGTTTGGGTACTTTATCTGCTAAAAAGAAAACCCGAACATAAATTTTAGCATCGTATTCCGCAATTTGTTTTTTGTAATATTTTGCCATTACAATTGCTTTTCGCATTACATTATATGCAGGGTCTTCATCTGAAGCATTTACAGAAAATTCTTTAATGTTAAATGATTTTGATGAAAGAACAATTGTTTTTTTGCTGTTTGTGGATGAGGCATTTACTTCTAAAAACTTGGTTTCATAACCTAAACATTGCACCTTGATTTTATAAGTTCCGCAAGGCAAAGAAATTTTGTATTTTCCATCCATATTTGCCATTTTTCCAGTAGCCAGTTTTGGGATGTAGATACTGCTATATGGGATCGGCTCTCCTTTTTTATTCTGAACGGTCCCTGAAAATGTGCAAGTTTGTGAAGCGCCAACAAGGCTAATTAAGAAGAAAATATATAGAAGAATTGTTTTTTTCAAAAGAAGATTGTATTGTAGTTTAAGATAGGACGGTTTGGTGTTGTCATTTGTTACAATCTTGTTTTATCTTCTAATGGAGCTTCGTTATTATTGTCTATTTCTTGTGCATCTTTTTTCGTTGTATTTTGGTGATTATCAACCTCTTCTTCATATTTTAAAACATTTTTAAGGTAACCTATTTTTAAAGGATTTTTACTTAAGATAATAACTAAAATAGAGCAAATGATAATGCTTAATAGTACCACTGCAAATGATAACATTTGAATACTTTCTCCGCCAGCTAATCCATATTGAATAGGTATTGAAGCTAAGATTGCGGGAACCAATCCTTTTGGAGCCATAATCGCCATAATACCTAAATCTTTAAATGACATTTTAGTTCTTACTAATAGTTTGATAGAAATTGGACGGATAAGAATAATGGCAACAACAATTAATAGTGCCCATAGGTAAATGCTAATACTTCCAAACTTCATACAAATACCAACATATACAAAAAAGAAGGTGGACAGGATAAAAACCAGTTCACTAAAAAAATCTTTTTCATTGCTACGTAATTCTTTTGCAGGAACAGCTTTTTTTAAGAAAGTGTTTTGTAATAAATGAGCGTTCCCCAATGTAATTCCAAAAATTAAAACAGCAATACCACCATTTAGCCCTAAGTATTCTGTTAAGCCATAAACAATAAATACAAAGGCCAAACTCATTACTTTAGAGTTTTCTACAATCCTAGTATAGCGAATAATTACAGACCAAATAAAACCTCCCGCTAAGCCAATTAAGAGTGCAAATAAAAATGATTTCCAGACTGTATTAAGAATGTCACTTATTTCAAAAACGCCTTGTTTCATAGCTTGTAATAGTGCTAATCCAATAACTAAACACAAAACATCGCTTAAAGCCGATTCTAACATTAATGTGGTGTACCCTTTTTCGTTCATTTTAAGTTGCTTTATAATAGGGATTACAACTGCAGAAGATGTTCCAGCTATAATTACTCCAAAAAAAGTGGCACTTAACATATCAATGTCAGAAAAGAAGGTAAATGCCACAGCTGTTCCAATTATAGCACTAGCTAAAAAATTAAATAGCGTTAATAAAAAAGCAGAACCGATAGATTTAAATAGCTCACCAATTTTAAGGTTAGTACCACTTTCAAATAAAATTAAAACTAAAGTTATAGAGGTAAATATTGGTCCGACAGAACCAAAATGTCCTTCTTTAATATATCCTAAAATAGGTCCAACAACAATTCCAATTACAAGAAGGATTAATACATTTGGAATTTTAGTAAACTTAAAAAGACCATTAAAAAGGTGTGCTCCAAAAATGAGTAAGCCTATCATTATAATTATTACAGGAACATTCATAAAGCAATTTTTGTTAGTTATTCTTCAATAATTTCAACTGTTTCTGAAATTAATTTTTTAGCAGGAATAACTATTTTTCTACCATCTGATTCTATTGTGATAGCAATACTATCAACTTTGAGTACCGTTCCTTGAATCTCATTTATTTTAATAACCATACCTTCAGTATACCTTTCCTTACTATAAAAAGAGGACAGAATATTTGTTAAAATATCTCTTGATGCAAATCCGTAAGAAATACCAAAAGCTAACAAAATAGCACCCATAACTAATACAATGTTAGAGGTAATTAAAGATGTATCTATTCCTGCCTGGTTGAGTGCAGTAATGGTAATAAATATTGCTATAACGTAAAAGACGATTCCACCAATAACTTTTGAACCAGACAACCCAATGGAGTTAGTGGCTGTAACAACACTCTTTTTTAACAGGTTGGCAACAAGTATTCCGCCAACAAAAATAAATAGGGCAGAAAGAAATTGAGGTAAATAAGCAATTAAGGAACTAATTCCATCAGAGATAATGGTCATTCCCATTGATTCTGAAGCAGAGATAACAAACATTAAAAAAACCAACCAGTAAACAAATTCAGAAAGAAGTTTAGAGATAACGACTTTAAGATTAATTTCATTAAAGATCTTATGCAAACCTATTTTTTCTGAAAATTGGTCTAATTTGATTGTTGTTAATATTTTTTTTATTAGCGATCGGAGTAATTTTGCAATTAGCCAACCAATTAACAATAAGAACAAAATTCCAAAAACTTTAGGAATTACATTTAGAACCTTAACCCCTAAGCTAGATAAAGATTCGATAAAATCTGTTTTAATACTATCAATTAATCCCATTTAGTTTCTTTTTTAATAATTATAACTTGTAATTAGTTGCTATTGTTGTGACTAAATAAATTGAATAAGTCACTTAAAAAAGTGTTTTATTTCTTTTTATCAATATCCTTTGGGTTAGTTTTAAATAAGCTAAGAACAGTTCCTTCAATATCACCAACAAACAGTTGTACAACTCGTAGTATGAGTACAACGGTCTTTACACTTCCCATAACTTCTTTTTCAAGTTCCTTAGGAGGCTCCTCAGTTGGTTTTATTATTTTAAAATGGTTCTTACTCATTCTTTTAATCTTAATACAAATTTTTATAAGTATTAACAGCTTTTGCTTTTGCTCTTTTAATTCGCATTTTTACTGCGCTTTCTGATAGACCTAGCATTTCTTGCATTTCTTTTATACTGTAGTCATCTTGGTATTTCATTAATAAGATTGTTTTATTTTCAATAGAAATTGAATTTAAAACTTGTTGAAGTTTATCAACTTTAATTTCTAATAATTGTTTTTCATAGGCTTCATCCTCCTGATCTGTAATATCAATAATTTCTTCTACAGTTTCAATTTGATTTCGTTCTTTTTTTAAGAAATCGATACAAAAATTGTATGTAATACTATAAAGCCAAGTAGAAAATTTAGATTTTCCTTTAAATGAAGATAAATTTAAGAACACTTTTAAAAAGATATCGTGTGTTAAATCTTTCGCAATGTCTTTATCATTAGCAAGGGAAATACATTTGTTGTAGACTACGGGCGAATACCTTAAATACAAGTATTGAAAATAGTCTGATTGCTTTTGATTAATTATAAGAGCTATAATTTCATCATCAGACAGGTCTTCTATTTTAGGTTTTCGTTTAAACAATTTTATTAAATGTAATCTACTAACAAACTTAAATTTTGACAATTATAAGCAAAAATAGGAACTTATAATGAACAAATTTAAATCTCTGTTTTCTAAAATGTCATGATTAAAAAGGGTTATAAACTCTAATTATAGATTAAAATAATTAACAAGATTAGTTTTTATTGTTAGAAAAAACGACTATTTTAAATATAAGAATCTTTTATTTTATGTGACTTTTTTGTTTTGATTGGTCTAAAAGGTAAACAAAACATAAATAAAAAAGAAATCATGAAAAAAGTAATAAGTATATTTTCGATAGCCATTTTTTAGGGGCTGTATTTTTATCAAATAATGTAAAAGCTCAACTACCAGGGAGTTTAGTTCCGATATTTTTAGTTAAAACAGCAACAGGCTATTGGGGCGAAGATAACGATTCTGATGGTGATGGGGTACTAAATGATGTGGATCCATGCCCAAATAAGTGGGGGAAAATGAATGGCTGTCCGTGGAGTGATAAAGATGGAGATGGCTTAAGTGATATTGAAGATGGTTGTCCAGAAATTGCGGGGAAAACAGAACTTAATGGTTGTCCAGATAAGGATTCTGATGGAGTAGCTGACAATGAAGATAGTTGTCCAGATATCAAAGGATTAAAAGAATTAGGAGGCTGCCCTGATACTGATGGGGATGGTGTTGCAGATAAAGAGGATACATGCCCTAATGTAAAAGGATTAAAAGAATTAGGTGGTTGTCCAGATAGTGATGGTGATGGGATTGCAGATAAAGATGATACGTGTCCTAATGCAAAAGGGACTAAAGCATTAAATGGCTGCCCAGATAAAGATTCTGATGGTGTAGCAGATAAAGATGATGTTTGTCCAGATGTTGCAGGACTAATTGAAAATAAGGGGTGTCCTGCTGTAAAAGCTGCAGAACTTAAAGTATTTGAAAAAGCATTAAATGGAATTAAGTTTTCATCAGGAAGAGATAAAATATCCTCAAGTTCATATAAAGTACTTGGAGATGTTGTTAAGATTATGGAGGAAAATCCTAGCTATAATTTAAAAATTAAAGGGCATACAGATTCTTCAGGAGATGATGCTAAAAATTTAGAATTATCAAAGAAAAGAGCTTCAGCTGTTCAAGCTTATTTAGTAAAAAAAGGCATTGATCAAGAAAGATTAACTAGTGAAGGGTTTGGTGAAACAATTCCGGTTGCAGAGAACAAAACATCAAAAGGAAGAGCTTTAAATAGAAGAGTTGAACTTAAAGTTGAGTTTACAAAATTGGTAAAGTAATTAGAGAAAGGTGAGGATATTAAGCATTCAATTTCCTTTATTCTTTATAGATGTAAATAAATTTAACATCAATAATTAGTTTTTTGGGGAGGTTGAATAGCTTAATATTATTAAACAACATTATGAAAAAAATAGTAGCAGAATTTATAGGAACGTTATGGCTAGTGTTAGGAGGTTGTGGAAGTGCTGTTATAGCAGCTTCATTTCCTGAGCTTGGAATTGGTTTTATTGGGGTAGCCTTTGCCTTTGGATTAACTGTAGTTACTATGGCTTATGCAATTGGTCATATCTCAGGGTGTCACCTTAACCCCGCGGTATCAATTGGTTTATGGATTGGAGGGAGATTTGATAAGAAAGATTTATTACCATACATTGGAGCGCAATTATTGGGAGCACTTTCAGGTGCTGGAATTTTATATTTGATTGCAAGCGGGAAAGCAGGATTTGAAATGGGAGGGTTTGCAGCAAATGGTTACGGAGAGCATTCTCCTGGAGGCTATAGTATGATGTCTGCAGTGGTTACAGAAGTAGTGATGACATTTATGTTTCTAATTATAATTTTAGGAGCAACAGACTCTAAAGCTCCAAAAGGATTT
>JAESTF010000262.1 GCA_016763795.1 Flavobacteriales bacterium | reverse complement strand
TGGAGTTGATACTACATTACGAATTATTAAGAAAATTGAAGCTAAATTGCCAAAGATAAATACTTAGGAACTTCAGAATTAAACAATGTTTTAAGAGAAGAAGTTGCTGCGTTGCTAGAAGAGAATAATACAGGTAACGAAAAAGAATTTACTATTCCAGTACAAGAGGAACCTTATGTAATTATGGTTGTTGGAGTAAATGGTGTTGGTAAAACTACTACTATTGGTAAATTAGCACATCAATTAAAGCAACAAGGAAAAAGTGTGATGTTGGGAGCTTCAGATACATTTAGAGCTGCTGCAGTTGACCAATTAAAGATTTGGGCAGAACGTGTAGGTGTGCCAATAGTTGAGCAAGGAATGGATGCAGATCCAGCATCTGTAGCTTTTGACACTTTACAATCTGCAAAAGCAAGAAATACAGATGTTGTAATTATTGATACCGCAGGAAGGTTACATAATAAGATTAACTTAATGAATGAGTTAACTAAGATTAAAAATGTAATGAAAAAGGTTATTCCTAATGCACCACATGAAATATTATTAGTGCTAGATGGGTCAACAGGTCAGAATGCTTATGAGCAAGCGAAACAATTCTCTTTGGCTACAGAGATTAATGCTTTAGCCATTACTAAATTAGATGGAACTGCTAAAGGCGGTGTGGTAATTGGTATTTCAGATCAGTTTAAAATACCTGTAAAATACATTGGAGTTGGTGAAGGTATTAACGATTTACAAGTGTTTAATAAGCACGAATTTGTAGATTCTTTGTTTAAAGATTAGTAGACTATACCTGAAATTATTATTAAGTATTTTCTTGAGATGTTATTCTGAAAATAATTTGTTATACTGAATTTGTCGAGGTATTTATAAATTGAGATGAAGAATCTATTTTAAATTAAACAGATATGAAAAATTTACTTCTAATCATTATTTTATCCTTTTCCTTTCAAACTTTTTCTCAGGAAAATAAAACTTATAAAATTGGAGATTTCACCTTCGGAGGAATTATCTTTTGGTTAGATGAAAGTGGTCAACACGGATTAGTTTGTGCCAAATCTGATTATTCAGAATTAGTAATGTGGGATACCAAATTTAAAACAGTTAATGAAGGTTTTAAATCCTCAACTCCAGAAAAACCAATAGTATTGGCTTTGGGTGATGGTCCTTATTCGGGAAAATTAAATACAGCGATTATCGTTGCTGCGTTGGGTTTTGGTGATGGAAGAGTTTATGCAGCTGCTGCTTGTAATGAATTACAAGTTACAGAAAATGAAATTACTTATGGCGATTGGTATTTGCCATCGAGAGAGGAGTTGAATATGATGTATAAAAACAGAAAAATAATTGATAAAGTTGCATTAGAAAATGGTGGAAAAATATTTCATCAAAAAGGAGTTAATGGTTTACGGGGGAATTCTTATTGGAGTTCAACAGAAGATTATAAGAGAAATAATGATATAGCTATTCCGTCTCATTCGGCATGGATTCATAATTTTAAGAAAGGAGGACAAAGTTTTCAAATATCGGCTCGTAAATATATGGAATGTTCTGTAAGAGCAATCAGGTCTTTTTAAAGATGGAATCCTTAATTTTATCATTCATAAAATAAAAGAACTATGAAGAACATAATTTTAATTTTATTGACTGCTTTAACAACACAAATAGTAGCTCAAAAAAAAATAACATTTAAAGCAACTGATAGTTTAAAAATTACAGCTGATTTATATATCGAAAATTCAGAAAAAGCACCACTAATTTTATTGTTTCATCAAGCAGGTTGGAGTAGAGGAGAATATAAGGAAATTGCTCCTAAATTAAATAAATTAGGTTTTAATTGTATTGCTTTTGATCAGCGTAGTGGTGGAGAAGTTAATGATGTAATTAATGAAACACATCAACGAGCAAAAAAACAGAAGCTAGGAACTAATTATGTGGATGCGTTAGTTGACATAACGTCATCTATTGATTATGCAAAGAAAAAATATGGAAATGCATCAAAATTAATTATTTGGGGCAGTTCTTATTCTGCAGGATTGGTTTTGAAATTGGCTGGAGAACAGGAAAATATTGATGCAGTGTTGGCTTTTTCACCAGGAGAATATTATAAGAAGTTAGGGAAGCCAGCAGATTGGATTGCTCAAAGTGCTAAAAATATTGAAATCCCTGTATTTATCACTTCTGCTAAATTGGAAAAAAAAAGTTGGTGGAAAATTTCAGAAGTAATTCCTTCAGAACAAAAAGCTTATTTCTTACCTCAAAAGATGGGGAAACATGGGTCAAGAGCTTTGTGGGAAAAATTTTCAGATCATAAAGCATATTGGAAAGCGGTTACGAATTTTTTAGATGTAATAAAATAATAAAGTCAATTGAAAACAAAAACACTCAAAAAAAACAAGGTAAATGTCATTACCTTAGGTTGCTCAAAAAATTTGTTCGATTCAGAGGTAACGATGACTCAGCTTCAAGCCAATGGTTTTGAAGTGGAACATGAGGCCAAACAAGATGATTCTGAAATTGTAATAATAAACACTTGTGGATTTATTGATAATGCCAAGCAAGAATCTATTGATACTATTTTACGTTATGCAGAAGCAAAAAAAGACGGGCAGGTAGATAAATTGTATGTGACAGGTTGTTTGTCGGAACGGTACAAAGAAGGATTAGAAAATGAGATAAAAGAAGTCGATGCTTTTTTTGGAACACGAGAGCTACCTAAATTATTAAAAACGTTAAAGGCCGATTATAAACATGAGTTGTTAGGTGAGCGAATTATTACGACACCAAGTCATTATGCGTTTTTAAAAATATCTGAAGGATGTGATAGGAAATGCTCGTTTTGTGCCATTCCATTAATGCGGGGGAAACATATTTCTACTTCTATTGAAGATTTAGTTTTGCAGGCAAAGAATTTAGCTAAAAAGGGAGTAAAAGAGTTGATTTTAATTGCTCAGGAGCTTACTTTTTATGGTTTAGATATTTATGGAGAAAGAAGATTGCCTCAATTATTGCAAGAACTGTCTAAAGTGGAAGGAATAGAGTGGATTCGTTTGCATTATGCTTATCCTACAGGTTTCCCAATGGAAATTATTGAAGAGATGAGAACAAATCCAAAAGTTTGTAATTATTTGGATATTCCGTTACAACATGCTTCTGATAATATGTTAAAAGCAATGAAACGGGGAGCAACAAGATCGAAAACAACAAAGCTAATTAATGATGTTAGGCAACTGATCCCGAACATTGCTATTCGTACTACTTTTATTGTTGGTTTTCCAGGAGAAACTAGAGCAGATATTGAAGAAATGAAAGAATGGATTGCTGAAATGAGATTTGATCGCTTGGGTGTATTTACTTATTCTCACGAAGAAGATACCTCTGCTTATGAATTAGAAGATGATGTTTCGGAAGAAGAAAAACAAGCACGAGCACAAGAAATAATGGATTTCCAGCAAGGAATATCATTGTCGTTAAATGAACAAAAGATTGATAAAACTTTAAAAGTATTGTTTGATAGAGTTGAAGGTGGTTATTTTGTTGGACGGACAGAATTCGATTCTCCAGAAGTGGATAATGAAGTTTTAGTAAGTACCGAAAATAATTTTTTACGAGTTGGAGATTTTGCTGACATAAAAATTACAGGTGCAGATGATTTTGATTTGTATGGAGAGGTGATTGATGAAAAAAACTAAAATACCATACAACCAAACAGGGTACTTCTCTAAATTAATGAATGATTATTTAGAAGAGGATGAAAGCTTAAAACCTTTTTACAATCATTATTGTGATGTAGCTTCCTTTGAGAATGTTATTAAAGAGCGAAAAAACTTATCAATAAATAGATCTGTTTTAGCAGAGTCGCTAACAGGTCAGTATACTAATGGCGAAACTTCAGAAGAAACAAAAAGTAATATTCAGAATTTAAAAAATGAGAATTGTTTTACAGTTACAACTGGGCATCAATTGAATTTATTTACTGGACCACTTTACTTTATTTATAAAATAGTTTCAGCTATTAATTTAGCAAAAGAGCTGAAAAGTAATTATCCTGAAAATGATTTTGTTCCTGTTTATTGGATGGCAACAGAAGATCACGATTATGAAGAAGTCAACCATTTTAATTTGTTTAAAAAGAAGTATGAGTTAGAAAAAACTCAAACCGGTGCTGTTGGTAGAATGGAGTTGAGTGGAGTTGAAGGTGTATTTGCTGCTTTAGAAGAAGAATTGGGAGATAGAAATGGAACAGAAGAGGTATTGGCTCTTTTTTCAAAACATTATTCGTCAGAAACAACATTTGCAGCAGCGATTAAAGGAATTGTAAATGAACTGTTTGGTAAATATGGGTTAGTAATAATTGACGGAGATGATAAAAAGTTAAAAGGTTTATTTGTTGATGAGTTTAAAAATGAATTGGTGAATAGAACAAATCATCAGATCCTCAATTCAACTTCAGAAAAGTTAAAACAGCTAGGGTTTAAACAGCAAGTTACACCTCGCGAAATCAATATTTTTTATTTGATTGACGGAATTAGAGAACGTATTGTTTTTGAAGGTGAAAAATATAACGTACTAAATACTGAAATTCAATTTTCTGAAATAGAGTTATTAGAAGAATTAAATAATCATCCAGAACGGTTTAGTCCAAATGCACCAATGCGTTGTATGTATCAGGAAAAAATATTACCCAACTTGGCTTATATTGGTGGAGGTGGAGAGTTGGCATATTGGTTTCAGTTAAAAGCAATGTTTAATGCGAATAACATTTCTTATCCGATTTTAATTTTAAGGAATTCGGTATTGTTTGTGGATAAAGGAAGTAATAAACGTTTAACTAAATTAGGTTTATCAACAACAGACTTATTTCAAGATACTGAAACATTAATAAAAAATTATTTAAAAAGTGGTTCTGAAATTATTTTAGAATTGCACGAAGAAGAAAAAATAGTTGAAGCTGTTTTTAATGATATTGTGGATAAAGCAGGAGCTATTGATGCTTCTTTACAACCAATGATTAAAGCAGAACTTCAAAAAAGTTTAAAGTCGCTTAAGAACATAGAAAGTCGGTTGATTAAGGCTGAGAAGCAAAAAGAGGCAATTGCTGTTAATCAAATTAAAAATATCAAAGACAAATTATTCCCGAATAATTCTTTACAAGAAAGACACGATAATTTCATTTCGCTAATCCTTTTTTATGGAGTAGATGTAATTGATGAGTTGATTGAGCATTTACATCCTTTAGAAAAAGAGTTTGTTATTTTGGAAGTTGACTCTTTACCCGAGAAATAGGGTGCCAAAAAATAAGAAGGAAATCTAAAATTTCACTTTTTGGATAATATTACTGGTAGGGGTTGTAATTTTAATAATGTAGATTCCAGCGTTAAAATTAGCAGTGTTTATCGTTTTGTTTGTAGTGATATTATCTGAGTAAACAATTCTTCCAACAGCATCATAAATTTCAATATTTCCATATTCAATTTCATTATTTAAATCAATTTGAAGTGTATTGTTAGCTGTGAAAATGTTTGTAGTCGCAATATTGTTGTTTAGAGCAATAGTGTTGAAATACTCAAAACCTCCATCAAAGTCGGTTTGTTTTAATCGGTAGTAGTTCATTCCGTTAAAAGGGGCATCATCTATAAATTGGTAAGAAATTTGCGTATTACTATTTCCTGCTCCGCTTACAATTCCTATTTCATTAAAATTAATTGCATTAGCAGATTTTTCTAAGGTAAAAAAGTCATTATTTATTTCCGAACTAGTTGCCCATTTTAGTAAGTTGGTTTTATTATTTTGTTTTTCTCCATCAAAATTAAGGAGCGTAATAGGGAGAGGAACAGCAAGTGTTACAGTTACAAAATCGGTAATGTTATAAGCTCTACCTCTTGCTAGGTCAAAAGAATTACCATTTACGTTATCATCAGTATATCGGTAACCATAAATTCGGTATTCCGCTGTTCCGGCTGTTGCAGCATTATCGATGTACATTATTGTAGTACCTGCTGTAGGGTTGTCTAAATTAACTACAACTGTTGCTCCGCCAAGAGTTGCTCCAGCAACATAAGATGTTCCATCAGTAGGAGCTGTAAATGTTCCTGCAGTGGGTTTTCTAAGAATTAAATAACCCTGTGTATCGTCTGTCGGAACAGGGTCTGTCATTTTGTTCCATGTGAAATTGACACAAGTAGCACCACAAACATTTCCAACAACTGCTTGAGTTGTAAAATCAGGTTCCCTCCACCTTCTCCATAAAATTTGATTGTTGGCATCATTTGCCAGGCCAGAGGTTATTCCGGCACCTCCTGTTGTAATAATGCTATTACTAGTAGTTATTCCTCCATCATAATTTGCTGTTAAATTACCTATAACTCTAACGCTTTCACCTGACCCCGTAAAATTATTATTTCTTAAGACTTTTGGGTTTGCTGTAGCACCAACACTTGCACCTGGAGAACCATCATGACCTAAGGCATGAACATGAGATGCAGAAGCATCTCTTAACTCAATAAAATCTCCAGAAGTTGCTACGTTTAAAGAAGATCCTGCAAAAGTGGGAGATGTACCAAAATTACCGCCACTAAAAAAAGCTGCATCATTTGCACCAAACTCAACATATCCATCATCTTTGCTAGAATCTACTGTTACTGCTATTCCTCCAGAAGAAATACTTCTATGCCAAGTCTTAATAATGGTACCACCTCTCATGTTATTCCAAAATGCAATATTTCGAAAAGTAATAGCTGGTTGAAATGAACTTGTGGAACTATTATTATCTCGAATTGTCCAATTCCTCATATCAGTATTATCAACAACAACAATTAACTCTAACCATTCATCACGAGGTTCAGAAGCATTAAAATACTCACTAACAACTACTTTTGTTGTAAAAGGAGGAAGTGCAAGAGTGGTTTCATCATCTATTACTGGGCTAGTAATATTATAGGTAGGGCCTCCTGAACATAGATTGTTATATGCAAACACAAAAAAGTAATAGACTGTTGTTGGGTTTAGGCCCGAAGCTGTAAATGTTGTTGCTGTACTACTTGAAACAACGATTCCTCCACCAAGTGCATCGCCAGGATTATAAGTTGTTCCATCAATTGGAGTTCCTGATAAAGTAGAACTGGTACTTCTTATAACTATATATCCATCTGCTGCAGTGCCAGTAAAAGAACCGTCAATTGATGCATCTGTTACATTAAATAGAGTAAGACCTGAAGCTTGTCCTACAGGAGCAACACATGGAATAGCTATTGTCCCTTTAATTTCTGCATCATCTACTACCCAAATTTCATTTCCAGAATTATTTTTAAATTCTAACCGAACTCTTAAAGTCGTTACTGCAGGTAGCCCAGTAACAGTAATTGTACTAAATCCATCAGTAGTTCTATTCCCTCCTCCAGCAGGAGCAAATCCAGTGATGATGTTATCGCCATCATAAATAGTGCTAGCAGTTCCTGTACCGCTAGTAAAAGACCATTTGGCATTATTGTTTCCATTTACTCTTAACTCCTGTGACCAAGATGTTCCGCCATCAGTACTTACGGATATAGTTACAAAATCTGCACCATCTGATCCATTTCCACTAGTTCCTGCAAAGGATGCTAATCTACATGTGAAAAATACACTGCTAAATGCAGAGGCATCTACAGAGGCATAGGTAATATTTGTTGTTGAATTGTTAACCTGTCTTCCCCTTGATCCGCTAACAAATTTTGGAGCATTAGGAAATGCTCCATTTCCAGTAGTTGCAGTACCACCAGTAAATGTCATAGTTGGAGTTGTTGGTACAATTTCAAAATCTTGAATGCCGATTGTTGTCTGAGAAAACCCACTCAATAAAATAGAAAATAAAAGTATAAATGATATGATAGATTTCTTAAACATAGTTACTGTTAGGTAATTTTATTTAAGCGGTTTCAGAACAAAAAGCTCGTCTAGGTTAATCACTCAATGTCTCGCTAAATTAGATATAAAATAGCTACTAAATAGCTTTTAATGTGATGCTTACATTAAATAATTATTAACAAATGTTAATTACTATTTTAGTAATAGCAGCGTTCCTGTAAAAATATCGAAACTACCATCTAATAATTTAATTTGTACGCGATAAATATAATTGTCTACAGGAGATAGTTTGCCTTTATAATAACCATTCCATCCATTATTAACATTATCCCATTTAAATAATAATTCTCCCCATCGATTAAATATTCGGCCATTTATATTTTGAATATTGGTTCCTTCAATTTTAAAAATATCATTTTTACCATCATTGTTTGGTGTAAATGTGTTTGGAATGTATATAGTTGTATTACAATCTACTTCTGTTATGGTTATAGAATCTGATACAGAGTTATTACATGAGTTTGTTGCAGTTAATATTATTTGTTGAGGAAGAAATATTGTTGTAAAGTTACCAAGATCTCCATTAGACCAATTGAAATCTCCAAAACCACTTGCTTCGAGTGTTAAAAAATCATCTTTACATAAAAGACTGTCGCCAGTTATTAATGCTAAAGGAGGTGCTTCAGTTGTTACATCTATTGTTATGGAACTATTTGGACAATTTCCATTTGTTACTTCAACAGTATAAAAGCCAATAGAATTTATTTGAATAGAATCAGTAGTTTCTCCTGTACTCCAATTATAGTTGTTTCCGCCAATGGCATGTAATGTAATTTGGGTGTTAGGGCAAATTACGGTTGAATTACCTTCTAAAATATTTATAACAATTTGAGGTGTTACGTTAATTTGAACGCTAGAAGAATTACTTGGGCAAACCCCATTTGAGGTTACAGAATAATTTCCTAGAGAATTTACAGTAATAGAATTTGTTGTAGCTCCTGTGCTCCATAAATAAGAATTTGCTCCGTTAGCATGCAATGTAAATGTTTCTCCATCGCAAATAGTTGTGTTAGGTTCTGTAATGGTAATATTTAATTGTGGAGTTATATTTATGGTGCTTGTATCAGATACAGTAAAACAACTATTTGAACTACTTACGTAAAAAACCCCTGCTGTGTTTACTGTTATTGAATCTGTTATTACTCCAGTGTTCCATATGAAAGGAAGAGAGCCAGTTGCATGAAAGGTAATTGACTCTCCTTGACAAAGATTAATGATATCTGGTTCAGTAATATTGATGTTAGGTGGTAATACAATATTTACCTGAGTTGAGGCTGTATTTGATGAGCATATTCCATTTGATGTTACAGTATAAATCCCCGAGGAGTTTATAGTTATAGAATCGGTTGTAGCGCCACTACTCCACAAATAGGAGGTTAAACCATTTGCATGAAGAGTTATATTGTCTCCTTGACAGAGGTCTATAATATTTGCTTCTAAAATTGTAACAACTAGCTGTCCTGAAATATTAATTAGAACAGAATCTACATTTGAAGGGCAGTTTCCACTTGCTGAAACAAAATAATATCCAGCACTATTAACTGTAATAGAATCCGTTGTTGCTCCGGTGTTCCATGAAAATGGGCTTGAGCCAGTTGCATGTAATGTAATAGATTCGCCTTGGCAAAGTGAAATAATGTCCGGTTCAGTGATTACCACATTGCTTGGAGGATTTAAATTAACTAAAAGACTGTCGTATATAGTATCATTACAAGATGTAATTCCTCCAATTTTTATATAATAAGGGGTAATATCATTTATAGAGGAAAAATAAGTTGTAGTTGAGTTGTTAGGATTACTAAAATTTCCCGAGTTTCCTGTCCAAATAACTGATTGTATCCCTCCAACAAGATTGCTGGATAAATTGATGCTATCACCAGGGCAAATAGTTAAAGAAGATAAGTTTTGTGCTGTAATATCGACCGGATTAAAAGGTGCTTGACAACCTAAATTATCATAGGTATCATTTCCGGCAGGATCAAAATTAACGATTGCACCATTTTTAATTGCTGAGTTCCCTCCAGATTGTAAATTTTGATTCAATAAAAATGATTTATTATAAGTAACTACGTCAGAACATCCTGTTGGAGAAGAAAAAGATATAGTAACTGTTCTTAATAAAAAACTGGAGCTGTAATTTCCAAAATGACCTCCTGTATTTCCTGAACATTGAAAAATAACATATAAAGTGTCGTTTAAATTGGCAAACGAATTAGCAGAAGCATCTATGTCTGTACTTGTTAAAAATAACACACTAGCATTTGCAGGAAGAACTCCATTTGTTGGTTCAACTAAAAGACCACAACCTGTAATTGTAGCATTTAATGCATTAGTAGCATTTGATGATGCTCCATTTTGACAAATTCCCAACCAAGCGTTCGCACTTGCCCAAACTGCAGAAATATCAGCAGAGTTTAAAGGAGAGTTACCAACTTTAAAACGGAGCATTTCATTTTCGCCTTCAGGACTTCCACATGCATCAACAAGTACGCTTTCAATTTCAAAACATTGAGCATTTAAGTAACTCGCACTAGAAATAAAGAGCGTTATTAAGATGATTTTTTTATGAAATGAAAATAATTTCAAATTTATTCAGTGTTAGTTAAGTAATAAGATTGAGCCTTTAAATTGTTCCGTTTTATTATTAATAAACGTTGTTTTTATAATATAAAAATAAGTGCCTTCATTATAGTTTTCGCCATTCCAACCATTATCAATTCCGCTCCATTCATACAATAACAACCCCCAACGATTATAAATACTTCCTACTATTGAAGTAATATTTACTCCTTCCACTTTAAAAACATCATTAAAACTATCTCCATTTGGCGTAAAAACATTAGGAATAATTATTCCTGTTTCAATATTACAATCTTCTTCCGTAATGTTTAGAATGTCGGTAACTGATGATCCGCAATTATTTGCTGCCGTTAGAATAATTTGCTGACCAAAATTAATTGTAGTTGAATTTCCAGTTTCGCCATTAGACCAATTAAAATTACCAATTCCATTTGCTGTTAAAACTAAAGATGTTCCAACACAAAAAACTGTACTCCCAATAATTGTTGCAGAAGGGATTATATCATCTATAATGTTGATGGTATCTGAAACATTTGGACAAACGTTGTTCGAAGCAGTTACCCAATATTCCCCAATTGTATTAACAGTGAGAGAATCAAAGTTAGAACCATTATTCCAAGAGTATGTATTTCCATTGCTTGTAGTATGGAGGGTTAGCGTATTTCCTAGGCATAAGATTAAAGAGTTCCCCTCATTGATGTTTAAGTTTATAGGTAAAATGATATTGATTACAACACTGTCAGTATCAGAAGGACAAACTCCACCTCCATAAACAAAATAAGTGTCTGCGGTGTTTACAGTAATAGAATCGGTAATGGCAGAGGTACTCCAAATATAATTACTAGCTCCATTTGCATGAAGTGTTATTGACTGTCCTTGACAAATATCAATAGGTCCACTTTCTGAGAGTGTTATTACTAGCTGAGGTGTAATATTAACTTGAATAAAAGCGGTGTCAGGATAACAATAGTTGCTAGTATCTGTAACAAAATAGTTGCTTGGTGTATTTATATTAATACTATTTGTTGTTTCTCCTGTGCTCCATAAATAATTAGTTGCACCATTTGCATTTAAAGTAATAGGTGTTCCGTTACAAACATCAATCAAAGTACCTTCTAAAATCGAGATATTAGGTTTAGGAACAATGTTTATTAAAATACTATCAGAAACTCCAGCACTACAAGTTGTAGCTCCATTAATTATAATGTAAAAAGGTAAAGTGTCATTTATGGAAGAAAAATAGGTGGTAGTATCATTTTTCGGAGTATTAAAATTTCCAAATCCACCCGACCATAAAAGAGAATCAATAGGTCCTACTAAGGTCCCAAATAAATTAATGCTATCACCAGGGCAAATTGTGAGTGTTGAAGATGGAAGAATGTTGGCAGTAATATCAGTCGGGATAAATGCTGCTTGACAACCATTGTTAAAATATGTTGGGTTTCCTGCTGGGTTAAAGCTAACGGAAGCTCCATCACTATTGCCTAGAGGTGTTTTGTCGTAAGTTACAATATCTGTACAGCCAGAAGGGGATGAAAAAGAGATAGATAATGTTCTTGTTCCTGATCCTGATCCATTTGCAAAATGACCTTGAGTGTTTCCTGCGCATTGAAAAATAACAAATAAAGTATCATTTAAATTAGCAAAAGAATTAGCTGAAACATCTATAGCAGTACTTGTTAAAAATAATACATTTGAATTAGCAGGAAGGATTCCTCCAGTAGGCTCTATTAGAACTCCACAGCCTGTAATGGTATTGTTTAATGCTGTGATAATATTTGCTGACGTAGTATTTTGGCAAATACCCAACCACGTATTTGCACTTGCCCAATTTACAGATATATTAGAAGTATTTAGTGCTGTTGTACTAACCTTAAAGCGTACCATTTCATTTTCCCCTTCAGGAGAACCACAAGCATCAACTAAAATGCTTTCAATTTCAAAACATTGAGCGTTAATGGTGTTAAAACTAATGAGAGAAGATAATAAAAAAAGTATTGATAGACTCTTTTTAAAATAGGAAATCATGCTTGTTTTGTTCGAAGTTTGAAAATGGTTTAGGAAAATCCATATAGGTAGTCATTCAAAAACTCACTACAAAAATAGACGTTATTTACATTGCTAACGTTGCTTATGTATTAAATTCTTGTTAACACTTGTTTAAAAGTTCTGTTTTTGATATGAAAAGTTGGTCGTTGAAATAGATTGAAATCAATTTACATCGTTTATCTTTGCCACAATATGGAAAAATTACTGATTTTAGATTTTGGCTCTCAATACACTCAACTTATTGCAAGAAGAGTTAGAGAATTAAACGTTTATTGCGAAATTCACCCTTACGATAAAATGGATGATTTAGCTATTGATAGCTTTAAAGGAGTTGTTTTGTCTGGGAGTCCATTTTCTGTTTTAGATGAGAATTCGCCAAAACCAGATTTATCACAAATAAAAGGAAAAATACCATTACTGGGAGTTTGTTTTGGAGCACAATACATGGCTCAAACTTATGGAGGGAGTGTTTTACCTTCCAAAATTAGAGAATACGGAAGAGCAAACCTTTCTTATGTAAATAAAGAAAATGTATTAACTAAAGGTATTTCTGATAATTCGCAGGTTTGGATGAGTCATGGTGATACTATAAAATCTGTTTCATCAGAGGTTGAAATAATTGCAAGCACAGGAGATGTTGAAGTTGCTGGTTATCAATTTAAAGATGAAGATACATTTGGAATTCAGTTTCACCCGGAAGTTTACCACTCTAAAGAAGGAGCTGTTTTATTAAAAAACTTTATTGTAGAGGTTTGTGGTTTTTCTCAAGATTGGACTCCAGATTCTTTTGTAGAAAGTACAGTAAAGGGTTTGAAAACTAAAATTGGAAATGATAAAGTAGTTTTAGGATTGTCAGGAGGAGTAGATTCAACAGTAGCAGCAATTTTATTACACAAAGCGATAGGCGAAAATTTGTATTGCATTTTTGTGGATAATGGTTTACTAAGAAAGGATGAATTTACAAGTGTTTTAGATCAATATGAGCATTTAGGTTTAAATGTAAAAGGAGTTAATGCAACAGATAAATTTTACACTGCTTTGGCTGGATTATCAGATCCTGAAGAAAAAAGAAAAGCAATAGGGAAAACTTTTATTGATGTTTTTGATGAAGAATCTCATTTAATTTCTAATGTGAAATGGTTAGCTCAGGGTACTATTTATCCAGATGTGATTGAATCTATTTCGGTTAATGGAGGAGCTTCCCAAACGATAAAATCACATCATAATGTTGGTGGTTTACCAGATTATATGAAATTAGAAATAGTAGAACCTTTACGTTTGCTTTTTAAAGATGAAGTTAGGCGAGTTGGAAGGTCTATGGGTTTAAGTGAAAGTTTGTTAGGTCGTCACCCTTTTCCTGGCCCTGGTTTGGCAATTCGTATTTTGGGAGATATTACTTTAGAAAAGGTACAAATTTTGCAAGAGGTGGATGCAATATTTATAAATGGATTGAAAGAAGCAAATTTATACGATGAAGTTTGGCAAGCAGGAGCAATATTATTACCTGTTCAATCTGTTGGTGTAATGGGAGATGAAAGAACTTATGAAAAAGCAGTTGCTTTACGTGCTGTAGAAAGTACAGATGGGATGACAGCTGATTGGTGTCATTTGCCGTATGAGTTTTTAGCAAAAGTATCGAACGACATTATAAATAAAGTAAAAGGGGTAAATAGAGTGGTTTATGATATTAGTTCTAAACCACCAGCAACTATTGAATGGGAGTAAACTAAATTATAAGTAAAAAATTAAGAATTAAGATTTGAGAGAAGGAATTAAATATTATTTGTTATTAATTGTAATATGTTTTATCACAATTCAAACTTCCTCTGCCCAAACAGATTTGGATTCTTTAGAAATTCATAATATTAAAGGAAAGGAGTATTATATTCATATCATCCAAAAAGGAGAGTCGTTGTATTTTATGCATAAAAAATACAATGTTCCATTAGAGTTAATTAGAAAAGAAAACCCAAGTGTTGCAGATGGCTTAAGTATTGGTGAAAAGATTTTTATTCCAGTAAAAAAGAATGTTGAATTTGAAGTAAAAACAAATGGTAATTTCATTAACCATACTGTTAAGAAAGGACAAACTCTATATGCAATATCAAAAATGTATAAAATATCTCAAAAAGAGATAATTGCGGTTAATCAAAAAGAAATAGCTGAAGGAATAGGAGAGGGAGCAATACTTAAAATTCCAGTTAAGAGTATTAAAGAAGAAGGCCCTCCAAAAAATAGCCTTGAGGGACAGAAATATAAAACACATATAGTTAAAAAAGGAGAAACACTTTACTCGCTAAGTAAGTATTATAAAACAAGTGTGGATTCGATTAAATCTGTTAATGGAGGCTTAAAACAAGGATTAAAAAGGGGAGAAGTAATTTATATTCCCTCTGAAAAAGTGATAACTGTAAAAATACCTGATAACGATACGTTAATAAGTGGGGCTACTATTTTAGATACATTAGAACAGCTATTTACTGATACTGGACTAGTAGTTAAAAAAATAACATATAAAATAGCGTTAATGTTACCATTTTATTTAGATGAAAACGATGCAATGACAGAACGAAGAAATGCATTAGAAAAAAAATCTATTTACTCGAAATCGAAGTTTGCAATAGAATTTTATAATGGCTTTAAAATGGCGTTAGATTCTATTTCTACAGATAGTAATAAGTTTAAAATTTATGTATACGATACTAAAGGGAATGATTCTTTAAGAATTAAGAATTTATTATTAAAGCCAGAAATAAAAGAGGTTGATTTAATAGTAGGCCCTCTATATTATAATAATTTTAAATATGTTACTGAGTTTGCAAAAGCACATGAAATACCAATTATTTCACCAGTAAAACAGAATAATAAGCTATTGTTAGGGAATCAATATGTCTTTAAGGCCATACCTTCAAAATCGACAACAATAAAACAAATAGCGACATTGGTGGTAGATAGTTTTAAGAACGAGAATCTATTAGCAATAGAATACGAAAATTCGAAAGAAAAAATGTTGGTTGAGCTATATGTAAAAGCTTATAATAATCAGATTTTAAATTCTAAAGACACTATAATCTATTCTTCAATTAAAACGTTAAAGATTAATACTCGTATTTCAGATATTGTGAGTCACCTTAAGCTGAATAAAAATAATGTAATTTTTGTTCCAACATCAAATCAAACTTTTGTTACAAATTTATTTAGCTATTTAAGCACAGTATTAAATAAGAGAGATTATAAAAATTGCCAGATAACATTAATTGGCTTAGAAGAATGGGTAGGTTATGAAAATATTGATTTAGAATATTTTCAAAAATTAAATGTCCATTACTGCTCAACAAGATTTATTAACGATAAAGATTCGTTAACAAACAATTTTATTAGAAATTATGTAACTCAAAAAGCAACATATCCTTCTAAAAATACATTTTTAGGATTTGATATTGCATATTTTGCAGGTAGTAATTTTATACAAGAAGGTACGCTTTTCTCAACTTTGGCATTGCAAAAATATAAAGGGATGTCCATTAATTTAAATTTCTTTAAAACGGGAATTGAAAGCGGTTTTGAAAATACCAATTCTTATCTTTTAAAATTTGATGATTTTACATTAAAAAGAGTCTACTAATGGCTACTAATGGAGAAGAGTTCGAAGTTGATATTTCGATTTTTGAGAAAAATGGTAAAACTGAATTTTCTGAAAAGATAAAAATTCATAAAGAAAAGACTACAAAAGCATTTCAGGAGTTAATCATTAATATCAAAACTGAAGTTTCAGAAACTAAAATTGCCTCTCAAATTTTGGTGAAATATATTAAAGAAGGAGAAGTTACAGATAAAGAAGAAAAAGAACTTCGAGAGCAAGTTTATGATTTGCTAAAAGTATTGGGGATAGGAATCCCCTTTGCTTTAATTCCTGGGGCAAGTTTGTTACTGCCTTTCTTAATAAAAATTGCTCAAAAAAAAGGGGTAGACTTATTGCCTACTGCTTTTAATGAAAATAAAACGAAAGATTAATTTTTAGCTCTAATATCCTACCGTTTGTTTAGGAATCCTACCCTTTAGTATAATTAGAATTGATTGAGTGATTAAAATCGTAAATTGCAACGTATAATTTAAAACTTCATTAAAAATGTTAAAACGAATACTACTTATTGCCGTAATAATTTCTCAAGTTTTTTCAGCAAGTGCTCAACTAAATATTAATTTATTGTCCAATCTTACATTTCCAGGAAGTAGAGGGGATGTAAATGATGTTTGGGGGTATTCTAATGGAACGCAAGAATATGCATTGGTTGGTTTTGAAGATGGAGTTGCTATTATTGATGTAACAAACCCTTCCTCTCCTAACGAGGTGTTTTATACTTCTGGAGCAAATAGTATTTGGAGAGATTTGAAAGTATGGAATGATCATGCATACATTTCAAATGAAAACTCAGGAGGAATGATGATAATTGATATGTCAAATCTACCAGGAGCAATTACAGGAGCAGATGTTTCTAGTTACTCTGGAAACACTTATCCTTTCACATCAGCTCATGATTTATATATTGATGAAAATGGCGTTTGTTATGTTATAGGTGCTGATAATGGAGTAGGAGGAGCTATTATGTTAGACTTATCAAACCCTAAAGTGCCTACAGAATTAGGTAGATATAATGATTTTTATTTGCACGATGCTATGGTAAGAGGAGATACATTATGGGGAGGTGCTATTAATGACGGTTTTTTTGTTGCAGTAAATGTAAGCAGCAAATCAAGCCCCATAACCATGGCCACTCATGCATCACCAAGTTCGTTTACTCATAATTGCTGGATTTCTGATGATGGACAAACATTGTTTACTACAGATGAAAGGAGTAATGCTTTTTTAGGAGCTTATGATGTGAGTAATTTATCTAATATAGCAGAATTGGATAGAATACAGTCTAATCCTGGTCAAAATGTTATACCACATAATACTTTTGTTGTTAATGATTATATCGTTACCTCTTATTATAGAGATGGAGTGACTATTCATGATGTGAGTAACCCTAACAATATGGTAGAAGTTGGAAATTACGATACCTCTCCAGCATTTAGTGGTAATGGGTTTAATGGCTGTTGGGGAGTATATCCTTATTTGCCATCTGGAATAATTTTGGCTTCAGATATTGAGAATGGACTATTTGTTTTAGGTCCAAATTATACTCCAGCATCATTTTTAGAAGGAAATGTAACAGATTCAGTTTCAACAGCAGCATTAGATGGAGTGCAAGTAGATATTATTTCTACAGGTATATCAACAAATACTAATATTTTAGGTGATTACCAAACAGGGCTGGCAACAGCAGGAACTTATAATGTAACTTACACTAAATTTGGATATGAATCAAAAACAATAACAGGTGTAGTTTTAACTTCAGGAATCACAACTACCTTAGATGTTAAATTAAAACCGTTGGTGTCAATTACCTTGCAAGGGCAGGTAATTGATGGATCATCTAATCCAGTTGCAAATGCAAATGTGATGATTGTTAGTCCGCAATTTAATTTAACAGTTCAAACAAATGCAAGTGGTAATTTTACAATTCCTAACTTTATTGAGGGTAATTATGATGTGTTTGTAGGAAAATGGGGCTACAATCAATTGTGCTTAATAAATCAAAACCTTATTTCAGCAGGGAACACACACATATATCAAATTATATCGGGTTATTATGATGATTTTACTTTTGATTTTAATTGGGTGGTTACAGGAAGTCCTTCTTCTGGAGATTGGGAAAGGGGAGAACCAATAGGAACGACTATTGGAGGGGCTGTCTCTAATCCTGGGATTGATTCTCAAACAGATTGTGGTAATAAGGCTTACATTACAGGTAATGGTGGTGGATCAGCAGGGAATGATGATATAGATGGAGGAGTAACAATACTTACATCTCCAGTATTTGATTTGTCTTCTTACACTAACCCTTATATTTATTTTGATAGATGGTTTTTTAATGCTGGAGGAAATGGATTTCCAAATGATTCGTTAACCATA
>JAESTF010000376.1 GCA_016763795.1 Flavobacteriales bacterium | reverse complement strand
TACCAACGCTCTGATACGGCAGTAGCTCAGCCTGGTAGAGCATTGGATTCCAAATCCAACGGTCGTAGGTTCGAATCCTTCCTGCCGTGTTTATTCCCCGTTTCGCTATTCCCATTGAAGAGCCCAACGGATCCAAGCGTGCTTTGGGTGCTCCATTTTGCCCAACGCATGCGCCTCAAGCCCAGAGGGTGTTGATCATCATGTCATTCGGGATATATAAACAAGGACAGGGATACTGGGTGCGCGTGATTACCGCCGCATTTATCGGTGTCCTGATCATCTCCGCTGCAGCATGGGGTTGGGGCCAAGCCGGCGCCGTCCGATTGCCGGCACGCATCTGGACATTCTCGATCAACAATGTGCACGGGCAGCTCAGCCCGGGCGACACCGTCGAGCTGATGTACTACAACGAAAAATCTGCAAATCCCGAGATCCCATCGGTCTTGGGCGAAGCGGTCGTCGATTATTACACCCCCGGCAAAGGCTCAACTGCGATCGTTGCGGTCAGCACCTTCAACAACGAAGATGTGAAGCTCAAAGCCAACGATGCCATCGAGATCCGATCTGGCTCGGAGGGCTCGTTCGTTCTCGAAGCCTTGATCCGCAGCTCCACCCCGACGCCCATCTACCCGATCGAATACCTCCAAGCAGGCACCGCCGGGGGGTTCATGCTCCTGGGTGCGATCCTGCTGTATGTCTTCGTTGGTACCCAAAAAAGAACCGTCGAGTTCCTCATCGCGACCGACGGCGGGATGAAAAAAGTCAACTGGACCACCTACCGAGAGGTCAAAGGCTCAACGATCGTGGTGATTGTCGCCACATTCCTGATCGCCGGTTTCCTCTTCGGCGTAGATACCATCTTCTCATCATTCTTCCGCATGCTCGGGGTTCTTGAAAGCTGATCGGGTTCAGCAAGGGATTGAATCAACAAACTGAATCAACAGAATGACAACCGCGAACACACACGACAAAAAATACCAAAGCAGTCTCGATAGGAGCGCAACGCCAATGGACGAGCACACAGATCACACAGAACATGTCTCAAGCGACGAGTTTGTCTCTCCCGACAAACCAAACGCACAAGCAGCTGAACAAGAAGCCATCGCCGAAGAGCAGGCCAAGCCCGATTCAACCATCGAAGGCATGATCGGTCACGATGAGCCTTTGGTCCAAGAAGGCATGCTGTGGTTCGTTCTCCGCGTCGCATCCAACAAAGAGAACTCGGTCCAGAACACGCTCTTGCGTAAGATTCAGATCGAGAACATGACCCACCTCGTGGGCCGAATTTTGGTGCCGACCGAAAAGATCAAAACAATCAAAGGCGGCAAAGCCAAGATCAAAGAAGAGAAGCTCTACGCAGGGTATGTCTTCGTCGAGATGCGTCTCGAAGAGGACGGCAGAATCCCGCAGGATATCTTCTTCCTGATCAAGGAAACCACAGGCGTGGGCGATTTCATCGGCACCGCCGGGCGTCCGACCCCGATGGAAATGCACGAAGCCGAGAAGATGCTCCTCGATTCACGCAAGCCAGAAGACGAACCAACGATCAAGTTGTCGTTCGAGCCGGGCGAAGCCGTGGTCATCCGCGAGGGTGCATTCGAGAACTACGAAGGCACCGTCGACGAGCTCTTCCCAGAGAAGGGCATCGTCCGAGTCCTCGTCTCGATCTTCGGGCGTCAAGCCCCGGTCGATCTCGAAGAATGGCAGATCTCCAAGGCTGAAGACAGCTAAGCGTCTTAATCGCCATCACGAATCAATAAGCCTGCTCAGTTGAGCAGGTTTTTTATGTAATATCTCACGAAGATGTGCGTTGAGGGTGTATTCTGTCGGTTCTATTTCATTGATAACAGGAGGGGGCGATCATGTTCTGTACATCATTCCAGAGAAGAGTGTTCATGGGCGTTATCGGCGGGCTGTCGCTCGCTTCGGGCGGTGCTGTGCTCGCCGGTGATGGGTGTTATCCGCTTGAGTCGGTCGGTTCGTTTGATCTGCCGAGTTTCACAAGAGGGATCTATGTGCAGGGCACCATCGTATACGCCGCGGCTTCGAACTCGGGGCTCCAGATCCTCGACGCGAGCGACCCGGCGTCAGTCCAGTTGCTCGGCTCATACATCGCGGACTTTGGCATGCGCGGGATCACGGTCCAAGGAACCATCGCGTACATCGCCAACAACGAAACCGGTCTGCTCATGATCGATGTCAGCGATCCGTCGGCTCCTGTTGAGCTCGGATCGCTCGCGACGGGCAACCCGGTCTCCGGGGTCGACGTGGTCGGATCGGTGGCGTATGTCACTGATGGGGTCAAGCTCTCGTGCATTGATGTGAGCGATCCAGCAACGCCGGTATTGCTCGGTTCATACACAACCCTCGGCGACGCGTATTCATTGATGGTCGTGGGCTCGTCAGCCTACATCGCCGACTGGCAGTTCGGGCTGCAGATCGTTGATGTGAGTGATCCGTCGTCTCCGAGTTTGATCGGGGCGTACGACACGCCCGGGCGTTCGCGTGAGGTCTGGGTTCAGGGTTCAATCGCTTATGTCGCCGATTACGGTACACTCCAAATCATCGATGTCGGCAACGCCGCTGATCCGCAATCTTTGGGATCGCTCAGCACGCCGGGCAATGTGTATGACATCTCCGTTGTCGGGACCAAGGCTTACATCAGCGATGAGTCCCAGGGGTTTGTGGTTGCTGATGTGAGTGATCCGACAGCGCCCATCGTGCTCGGTACACACATCACGCCTGGAGATTGTCGCGGTGTTCAGGTTGTGGGTTCCATCGCGTACCTCGCCGACGGGACATCCGGTGTGCAGCTCATTGATGTCGCCGATCACTGTTCCCCCGCTTGCCAGGCGGACCTGAATAGCGATGGCACGCTCAATTTTTTCGATATATCAGCGTTTTTGAGTGCGTTCTCGGCCAGTGATTCGCTTGCCGATTTCACCAACGATGGGGTGCTCAACTTCTTTGATGTGAGTGCCTTTCTCGATGCATTCAGGGCCGGCTGCTCATAAGGGCATGAGCGCTCGCCCATGAAAACATATAGTTATCCACGGCTTATCCACCAGCAGGCATCGTTCGATGGCTTCTAATAGCGTGTGCTATTGAAATATTCTGGTACTATGTGATTCATAAGGATAGAAAATCACAACTCAAAATGGGGGACAGGATGAAAGCTTCAAGAACAATGCTGATGTGTATCGCAGCGGGCGCCTGTGTAATCGGTTTGGTCGCTGGTGGGTGCCAAACAACGCCGACGAACGGTGCGCATATGTACGAAGGGTTCGGGAACTTCGAGCGGGACATCACGACGGATTCGCGGAGTGCTCAGCGATGGTTCAACCAGGGCATGGGGCAGATGTATGGGTTTAACCATGACGAGGCGATCCGCTCGTTTGAGATGGCTGCACAGATGGATGACCCCGCCGCGATGCCTTGGTGGGGGATAGCTTATTGTCATGGGATCAACATCAATGATCCGGAGATGACGGGCAATCGCTCGGAGCTTGCGAGAGAAGCCGCGGATAAGGCGATTGCTCGGCTCGACAATGAATCAGCGATTGAACGGGCGATGGTGATGGCGGTTTCTCAACGGTACGAATACCCAGCCCCCGAAGATCGGTTCTCGCTCGATGAGGCGTATGCAAAGGCGATGGGCGATGTGCATCGTCAGTTCCCTAACGATCCCGATGTTGCCTCGTTGTTTGCTGAGTCGTTGATGAATCTTCAGCCTTGGGATTATTGGGCGGTTGATGGTGCGCCCAAAGGGCGGATCGAAGAAGT